>CAYTLH010000187.1:0-8833 GCA_964438525.1 uncultured Demequinaceae bacterium
CCGAGGACGAGTTGATGGACGCCATCGACGAGCAGCAAAGAAGCGGACAGTCGCTCGGTCGAACCCTAGTCGAAATCGGGCTGATCACCGAGTCTCAGTTGGTTCGAGCCCTTGCCAGCCAGGTGGGCATGGAGTTCGTGGAACTCGGCAATTTCCCCGTCGACGTGTCGGCGGTCGCCCTCGTGCCGGCTGCGGTGTGTCGCCGCCATAACGCCCTTCCGATCTCGATGGAGGAAGGCGGGGGGGTCAAGATCGCGATGTCCAACCCGGGGAACGTCGTCGCGGTCGACGACATTCGGACCTTGACCAATCGACACGTCGTGCCGGTCGTCGCCACGCATGATGACGTGGTTGCGGCGATCGACCGTTTCTGTCGGGCGGATACGGAGTTGGAGAGCATTCAGGGCTCCCTCGAAGAGACGGTCGCGGAGGACCTAGACGCGGTCGGGAGCGCGGTGGAGGACGATGCCCCCATCGTCCGATTCGTCAACCTTCTCATCACCCAGGCCATTCAGGACCGTGCCTCCGACATCCACATCGAACCGGCGGAGAAGAACTTCAGGGTCAGGTACCGAATCGACGGTGTGCTGCATGAAACCCAGCAGGCAGCCAAGGCCATCCAGAACGGGGTGATCTCCCGCCTCAAGATCATGTCCGACATCGACATCGCCGAACGCCGCAAACCTCAGGACGGGAGGCTCTCCGTCTCTCACCAAGGGCGCAAGGTCGACCTTCGTGTCGCGACCCTCCCCACGGTCTGGGGCGAAAAGGTCGTCATGCGTATCCTCGACAACACGACGGCGGCCCTCGACTTGGAAGACCTGGGGATCCGACCGGGAAACCTTGAGATATATCGGACGTCCTACTCGAAGCCCTACGGGATGATCCTGGTCACCGGGCCGACCGGTTCCGGGAAGTCGACCACGCTATACGCGACCCTCAACCAGGTCTCGAGGCCGGAGATCAACGTCATCACGGTTGAGGACCCGGTCGAGTATCGCATCGGCAACATCAACCAGGTCCAGGTCAACCCGAAGGCCGGCCTGACCTTCGCCAGCGCGCTGAGGTCGATCCTCCGAGCCGATCCCGACGTCGTGCTGGTCGGGGAGATCCGCGACCACGAGACCGCGCAGATCGCGATCGAGGCGGCCCTCACCGGGCACCTCGTCCTCTCCACCCTCCACACCAACGATGCCCCCAGCGCCATCACCCGGCTGATCGAAATGGAGATCGAACCCTTCCTCGTGGGGTCGGCCGTGGACTGCGTCGTGGCCCAGCGTCTCGCCAGGCGACTGTGCGAGAAGTGCAAGCAGGAATACACGCCCGAACCCAGGGATCTTGAGACTCGTTTCAACTGGCATTCGGGGATGGAGGTTCCCATCTTGTTCAAGCCCGCGGGATGTTCCTCGTGCTCGAATACGGGCTATCGGGGGAGGCTCGCGCTGCACGAGATGATGCCCGTCACGGAGGAGATCGAACGCCTCGCCGTCGATCGGGCGTCATCAGCGGAGATCTCCCGAATGGCGATGGGACAGGGGATGGAGACTTTGCTGGAGGACGGTTGGGCCAAGGTCCAGGAGGGGCTGACCTCGCTCGAGGAACTCTTCAGGGTCGTGAAATGAGGGCCCCTCAAGAATGCCGACACTCATCCGATAGAAAGAAGGTACGGGAGAACAGGATCCCGTCCAACCATCCTCCGAAGGGAGCGCTCCGGTGACCCAGGCCCCGCAGTCTCGTCAGGGGGACGTGCCCCCGGGCGCGGCCGTGCGCCCGCCTCTTCCTCCCGGGGCCGCCGTTCCCCCACCGCCTCCGGGAGCCGGGACTCCGCCTCCTCCCCCTGGGGCGCGTCAGGGAGCCTCCCCGGATATGGTCGGTGGGCAGATCCGTGTCGGGATGAGTCTGCAGCCCCAGCCGGGGGATCTCGACCTTAATGCTGCTCTACGGAAGATGCTCGCCCTCGGGGGCTCGGACCTGCACGTAACCGTCGGGGCGCCCCCCATGGCGCGGGTCGACGGTGCCCTCATCCCCATCGAGGGGTTCGATGTCCTCAAACCGGACGTCATCCAGCGAGTGCTGTTCAGCATCCTGTCCCAGCGGCAGAGGGAGACCTTTGAGGAGAAGCTGGAACTCGACTTCGCCTATGGGCTGGTCGGGGAGGCCCGCTTCCGGGTGAACATGTACATGCAGAGGGACTCGGTCGGCGGGGCCTTCCGAGTGATTCCTTACGAGATCCGTACGCTCGAGGCGTTGGGCATCCCCCCGGTCGTGGGCAACTTCGCCGGCCTTCCTCGGGGACTCCTCCTGGTCACGGGCCCGACGGGCTCGGGAAAGTCCACGACACTCGCCTCGATTATCGACCTCGCCAACCGGTCCAGGAGCGACCACATCATGACGATCGAGGACCCCATCGAGTTCCTCCACCGCCACAAGAAATGCATCGTCAACCAGCGCGAGGTCGGGGCGGACACCCACTCGTTCGGCAACGCCCTCAAGCACGTCCTCAGGCAGGACCCCGACATCATCCTCATCGGCGAGATGAGGGACATCGAGACCATCTCCATCGCTCTGACCGCCGCCGAGACCGGGCACCTCGTCCTGGCGACCCTCCACACCCAGGACGCGGCCCAGACCATCGACCGGGTCATCGACGTCTATCCGGCCCACCAGCAGGCCCAGGTCCGAACCCAGTTGGCAGCGGCCATCCAGGGGGTCGTCTGCCAGACCCTATGCCGAAGGAGCGACGGGCCCGGACGGGCCGTGGGAACCGAGATCCTCGTCGCCACCTCGGCGATCCGGAACCTTATCCGGGAGGGGAAGACCCACCAGATCTACTCGGCCATGCAGGCCGGGGCGTCCTTGGGAATGCACACCCTGGATCAACACCTCGCGGACCTCGTCAGGCTCAACAGGATCTCGTACGAGACGGGCCTGGAGAAGTGCCACCACGTGGAGGAGTTCAACCGGCTCTGCGGGCGGACGGGGGGCCAGGCCCAGGGGGCCGCAGCGGCCCAGAGGGCCTCCTAGGAACGCCATGGCCGTCCCAACCCAGACCTTCAAGTATTCCTACCGGGACTCCGCCGGGAAGATCCAGAACGGCGAGATCGAGGCACCCAACGAGGCCGCCGTCTCCTCCCGTTTGAAGACGATGGGCCTCGCCCCGATATCGATCGAACCGGTTCGGGTCAGCGCCCTCAAGAAGGAAATCAAGATTCCGGGGCTATCGGAGAAGATCAAGCTCAAGGACATCGCGATCCTCGCCCGTCAGCTCGCGACCATGATCCAATCCGGCCTATCGATCATCAGGGCGCTCAACATCCTGGCGGAGCAGACGGAGAGTCAGGCGCTCGCGAAGGTGGTGGTCGACATCAGGTCGGACGTGGAGACGGGGGTTTCGCTGTCTCAGGCCCTCGCCCGGCATCCGAGGGTGTTCCCCCCGCTCATGATCAACATGGTTCGCGCCGGGGAGGTGGGGGGCTTCCTGGACGACGTCTTGGTCTCCATCGCCACGAACTTCGAATCCGAGGTCAGGCTCCGAGGCAAGGTGAAGTCGGCCATGACCTACCCGGTCGTGGTGTTCGTCTTCGCCATCCTCGCGGTCATCGGGATGCTCATCTTCATCGTTCCCATCTTCTCCAACATGTTCGCCCAACTAGGGGGGAACCTTCCCCCGCTGACGGCCGCCCTCGCGAAAATGTCGACCTTCGCGAAGTACGGCACGCTTCCCGCGATGGTCGCCGGCGCGGTCATCGCCGTGTTGTGGAGGAGGAACAAGCATAAGAAGGGATTCCGGGAGAAGGTCGAGCCGATCTACCTCAAGATGCCGATTTTCGGACAGCTCATAAGGAAGATCGCCATCGCCCGATTTTCCAGGAACTTCGGATCCATGGTTCGGGCGGGCGTTCCCATCCTCCAGGCCCTCGACATCGTTGGGGAGGCCTCGGGGAACATCGTCATCGAGAGGGCGTCCAAGGATGTCAAGGAATCCGTGAGGACGGGGAATTCCCTTGCCGGCCCCCTGACTGAGCACCCCGTCTTTCCTCCGATGGTCGTCCAGATGATCGCGGTCGGAGAAGATACGGGAGCTTTGGACCAGATGTTGGACAAAATCGCGGACTTCTACAACCAGGAAGTGGAATCCACCACAGAAGCATTGACCTCCTTGATCGAGCCGCTGATGATTGCGGTGTTGGGTGCGATAGTTGGGACGATGGTCGTTGCCCTTTATTTGCCCATATTCGGAGTCTTTGACCTTATTAGTTAATTTCACAGAGTTTCAGTCGAATCGAAGGATCGGAACGACGGGAGTCGTCCCGGGATGCGGCTGTTGAATCCGCGGGGTTCCCGCGGTTTGCGATTGAACACGAAGATGAAATGCCTACATAAGAAGAGGGAGCGCAATGATCGCGCGAATCCGTAAGGGCCTCGAGAAGGATCAGGGCTTCACCCTGATCGAGCTTCTCGTGGTCATGATCATCATCGGGATCCTGGCCGCAGTGGCCATCCCGATCTTCCTGAGCCAGCGTGCCAAGGCTCAGGACACCGCGGCGAAGGCCGACGTCTCGACACTCGGTAAGGAGATCGCGACGTACTTCGTCGACTGGGACGGCGTCAACCTGCCGTCCGTCCAGATCAACGCTGGGACGAGCGAGTACGAGTTGTGGGCCGGCGGCGCCTTGGTGACGTCGCTGGGTAACGTCTCGAACAACGTCACCATCTCCAGTCTCCCTGCTGACATCATCAGCGAGACCGTCTGGTGCGTCGGGGTGACCAACCCCGAGGGGTCGTTGCAGGACTTCTACTACTCCTCGTCGGATGGCCTCGAGCAGGGCACCTGCTAGTAGCATCAACTGAATAGCTCTTTCAGGCTGGGGAGGCTTGGCCTCCCCAGCCTGGGGGTGCCCGGAACTGGTGGGGAAAGGAGGACGGCGCCCGTGAGACGGTTGAGACGAGACCGCGTGGCGACCTGTCGTGACGCGGGCTTCTCCATGGCTGAACTGGTGGTGGCCATGGTGGTTCTCACCGTCATCCTCCTCCTCCTGGCGGTGGTGCAGATTTCGGCGTTGAGGACCGTCACCGACGCCCGGAGGCTGCAGCAGGCGACCGGGTTCGCGAACGAGGCCGCCGAGCAGATGCGGTCCATCCCCTGGAATACGCTCAGCAAGGGCATGTACTCGGGCTTCCTGAGCGCCTCGGGGGGGGACGACCTCGTCAGCGGCAGCACGTTGAACCTCCCCGGCGAGGCTCCCCGGCCCTTGGTTATTGCGCCGTCGACGAACGACCAGGATCTCGGCAACCCCGTCCGGCCTCTCTTCGACAGCACGGGGTCCCACATCCAGGAGGTCGGGGACCCGTCGAATCCGGGGGTCGAGTTCACGGTGAAGGCGTACGTCACGGAGGCGTCGACCGGTCCGAGTTCGGGGATCGTCGGCATCGTGGTCGTCGTGGAGTGGACAGATGGCAGGGGGGACTTGACCAGGACGGTCATCGAGTCGGAGGCCTACCGAGGCGGGGTCCTGGGCTGCGGCGACGCCGACACGCAGCCGTTCCTGGCCGCGTGCCAGTCATTCTTCATAGCGAGTGCAGGATCGGGGACCGTCACGGCCGAGATTTCGGCCAGCAGCGTCGATCCCGATCCCTCTCTGGTCGTCACGGTGCCCCTGCTGTGGCCGGTGGCGGCGCCGGAGTACTCGTTCCTCATGCAGACGGCGAGCACCGCGGCGACGATGAAGAGCCAGCAGGTCAACTATGCCGACGCCATCGTCCAGTTCGGCGGGCACTATGAGGATGACAACGACGCGCTCACTCCCGCGATCAAGTACGGCTTCGCCGACCCGAATGATGCTGGTAATCCGACCACCCTTCGGGCGACCGACGACGCGACCAACGGAAGCGGCTGGGTGCCCAACCCGACCGACCTTCCCATCTCCCAGACGGGCGCTGCCGAGGATCAGACGGACCTGACCGACGCCGCCAATCCCATCGGCCTGAACTTCTGGACGCGATCGGACTACGGACGTTCCGGAACGGACTACGCCTCGATGACGGACTCGTGCAACAAGTCGGGGATCCCCGCCGGGCAGCCGTGCGCACGCGCGGTGCTCAACAACTCCGCGGATTGGGAGACGGGCTCGGGATACATGGAGATGGACATCGCGGGGGAGACCATCCGGGTGTCGAGGCGCCTGGCGGAAGGCGCGGGCGTCGGGAACACGGACGAGGCGTGGGCGGCCCGATTCTTCTCCGCCGCCGGCGGATCGAACGTGGGGTGCACGAGCGTCAGCGGGGCGGGATGCGTGTCGGCCGGAGCGCGCCGGACAATGGCCGACCTCAGCGTCGGGAAACGGCTCGATGGAAGCGGCGACTGGGACGGTCAGGCGCTCGACGGTATGGTGATCCTCGAGGGTCGCGACGACGGCTCGTGCGACAGCTTCACCGATTGGGTTCTCGTCCAAAGGGGCACGGACCAGAAGACGACCGCGCCGCAATTCGACCGATGCGGCAAGTTGCGGTATTGGTCGGGCAGCAACTACTCGACCCTGAACATCGACGAGGCCACTTCGACGGTCGTCGACACGGCACCGGTGACGTGGACGATGACGGGATGGGTGCACCCCGTCACGAGCGAGTCTACGGACATCACCGTCGTCGCGACCACGCAGGTGCAGATATCCCCCGTGTATGGGTACAACCCCGCCCCGGCGGACCCCGACTGCCACACCTCGGAGTGCAACGTCAGCGTGTCGGGGGGGACCATCGTGATCGCCTCCGTCTACGACATCTCCTGGACCAGCGTGAGCAGCACCGGCGAATACGCCGTCTACGTGATCACCACGGTCACCTCGCCCTCGGCGCAAGCCTCGTTCACGGCGGCCTCCGGTGGTTAGCCGCCGTAGGCCCTCGGACCCGTCCGGTCGGGACGGAGGGTTCTCCCTGGTCGAGATGCTGGTCTCGATGGCCGTCTTCAGCCTCCTCATCACGATCACGTTCTCCCTGCTGATACAGATCATGAACCAGAGCAAGGACACCATCGCCCGGACGCGTGCCATACAGCAGGCCCAACTCGGTATCGCCCAGATCGACCGTCAGGTCCGTTCGGGCAACGTCATCCTCGATCCGGCGGCCGAGGGGGTCGCCACGTCGGGGGTGGGGCCGTTCTTCTCGATGAGGATTTACACGCAGGTTGACGGGGAGCAGAGGTGCGCCCAATGGCGGGTCATCGACGAGGACGGGGACACCTTCGGCAACCTCGAATTCCGCACGTGGGCTCCGGGATATCCTGGCGTCCTCGACGTCGACGATTGGTCCATCGTCGCGCACAACCTCGTGGAGATGGACGTCGCTCCCACCAGCGAGGCCGACATCGACCCGGATGATCCGACCACGTGGCCGCCGTTCTGGGTCGACATCGAATCGACCGGGGGCACCCAGGCCCAGCTCGTCCGGGTAACCCTGCGGCTCAAGGATCCCCAGGAGCGGGAGGGCGCGGACCCCACCTCGGTCACCACCGTCATCACCGGACGGAACACGGTCTTCGGATATCCGGCCAGCAGTTGTTCGACCGCGCCGCCCCCGTAACGTAACTACAATCGAATTCGATAGCAGTAGCAGAGGAAAAGAGGCAGGATCATGAGGCTCTATCTCCGCCGCATCGAGGCGGCCAAGGACTCCGGGGTCGCCCTGGTCGCGGCCATCGGGGTCGCGGTCGTCGGGGCGGCCCTGAGTGTGACCGTGCTGGCCCAGGCCATCCAGATCACGAACGATTCGGCGCGCGACCGCATCCGGACGGTCGAGGTTCACGCGGCGGAAGCGGCACTCGACTCCGCCCTCGGGCTGCTCGAGACCACCACTCCGTGCGGCACCACGGAGACCGTGGGTCAGGGGGCCACCGCGGTCGACGTCACGGTTTCGATCGACTACTACGACGGGATCAGTCCCATCCCTATGACCTGTTCCGGGGGTGTTCTCGCGGACGACCCAGTCCAGGCCGTGGTGACCTCCGTAGCCTCCCCGGTTCTGGGGACGGCCGCGGGCATCGTGCCGGAACGACGTATGCAGGCAGTCGTCAACCTCAACCCGTTGAGCGTGCCGGACACGGGTGTGGCGATCTTCTCCGGGGGCCAGATGAACGTCGCGAACAGCGGGGAGCTTATCCCGCTCAACCCCGCCGATACAGCACAGATCTGGATCGATGACGACGACGTCAACTGCTCCAACAGCGTCGTCATCGACGGCGACCTCATCATCACGGGAGGCGGACTCAACATCTCCAACTCGTGCAAAGTCACGGGAGATTTGTGGGTGAGGGACAACGTGAACGCCAGCAACACCGTGAATCCCTACCGGGTGGGTGGCAACACGGTCATATACAACGGGAACCTCAACGCCAGCAACGGCCAGAAGTTCGGCGGCAACGTGTCTGTCGGCGGGACGGCCGCGTTCTACAACGGCTACACGGTGGTGGGCACCGTCTGCAGCAATGGGGGCGGTGATTATCCGAGTAGTTTCCCGAACTGTGGGCCGTTGCCGCTAATGGAACCGAGGGGCATGCCCACAGTGACATACAGTCCGTCGGACTGGCCGGGATTCGTGGTGAAGCCTGCAACGGCCGCGGCCGGCAGTCCAAGTTGGGCCCAAGATGTGATCGACGGCGCCGGCCTGACTGGCTGGCGAGCCGACAACGTCCGCAACAACCCATGCAGCATTACGGGAAGCGTGGTCAAGAATCCCGTCAACCTCACGACGACGAACACGATCTACGACCTCAGGAGCTGCCAGCTCAGCTTCAGCAACACCATGACCCTCGTCATATATGCCGACACGGTGTTCTACATCA
>CAYTLH010000188.1:0-3232 GCA_964438525.1 uncultured Demequinaceae bacterium
TACGTCGCCGTCATTTAAATAAAGGTTTCCATAAAGATAGCAGTAGTAACTTGTTTCCGTACCATGATATGCAGTTTTCCATAAATCTCCTTTTAACTATGAAAACAACAAACGGTTGGATTTTGACAAAGGATGGTAGAACTTAGCCGTAGAAAGTAGAAAGTATGAATACCTGCAATATTGTGCCTTGCTGGATCTGTCAGAAAACAAGACAGTTTTATCTTTTGAACTCAATTGCCTACGATATATTCTTATCCATTAAAGATGTAAGGGATTCGGGAAACGTTGGGGCATTGACGATTCTTTTTAGTTTAGCAGAAATCGGGTACTTGTTTTCATCTGATTTCTTCATTTGTTGTTGTACAGTCTTTAAATCAATATCAGCAAATCGCTGAGCAAGATCTCTCTTACCACCTAAAAGGATATCCATATAGTCTTTATTTTTTAGATTCATAACCAAAGGAGTGTCTTTGAGCATAGCCTTTAGTGTTCTCTCCATAGCTTGAAAGCCATTTTTTTTACGATAGGTTCGCATGAGAACTCTAAAAAATTGTTCCAGTATGTTGTTAGTTCTCTGGGGTTGGATGATAATCTTTCCAACTTTTGTTTCCACTATAATAGGATCACAGAATAACATTTCCCAGTACTTGTCGATTTGGCTAATTATCTTTTGATATGCTTTATCCTTCATGCAGTTTTTATCTTTAGACAGACGTTTTCTAAACTTTTTTACCTCTTTCTCGATCATCTTCATATTGAATGGTTCTCCGCTATCATTCAGACCACGCTTGTTTTCCGGGAGGGTTATTCGCATAGCGAGTCTAAGACGGTTAAAAACAGTCAACTTCTCTTGTATTTTGGTGGAAACTCTTTTCAATACCGAATCCCTCGTGATAACCTGCAAATCATGACGGATTGTTTTGTAGAGTTTCTTTTCTTTTGTGCTCTTAAATAAACCGGCTTTTGATAACTGATCCAACAGAGTATAAACAATTACTAATCTTTGGTAGAAGATGAGATGGGGCTGATCAAAAGGAAAGCCACGTCCTTGACCCTGGTTCTTACCTTCCAGTGCCCACATAAGCAAAGTGTGGACAACCATATACGGAAGACCTTCAAGAGTACGGACTTTTGCAGCATCTTCAGTATCAATACCATTGATAAATAACTCCACCAGTTGAGGGTGAGTCGTGATATTGTTTTGTTTTAAAGTACGAACTTTTTTTCTTAAGGTACCCTGAATACCATATTTTTTAAGTCTCTTTCTGATGGTATCGTATTCCTCCCAAAAAAACTCTTTACCTACACTTTTAAGAAAATGGTAATGACAGATGAACATCGGTATATTCTTAAAAACTTCTTTGATTGCTACTAATATCCCTTTCCCCATGTCGGAGACCACAGCTACAGGATTACCATAGGCTGATTTAATGTTTTCGAGAAAAGGAATTAAATCATTTGCGTTTTCTGAGGGTAGTTTTATATTGTCCAGAACGATTTCTGTTATTCCATCCAATACACTGATCAAATGCGGACTCTCCCCTTCGTGTGTCCCATCCAGATGAAGAATGTATCCGCCATTCATCGATAAAAAATCTCTTGTTTTACTCTGAACTTTTTTATGCAGTAATGCCATGTAAATGATGAACTTCTTCGCCAGATACGAAATCTCGCTCCTACACACATTGATATTCTTTTCTCTTAGATTCTCCACAATCTGCTTATTGTCAAGGGATTCCTGGAAGAATGCTTTTCCCACATAGACTAATACATCATATCCGATATTACATCCTGAGGGTACAAGCCCTGTAAGCTCCTCAGAGCCAACTGTAAGCCTGCATCGAACGCAGTGGTATATGAACTCACGAGCGAGAAATTGCCCTATGGGTAAAGTCGCAACAGATTTGGTTTTTGTTTTGAGTACCTTCATCCTTGTTTCGCACTGTGGGCATGTGTGAGATTCGGGCCGAAAGGTAATGGTGGTCATTGTGGGGAAGAGGTTACCTGGCCTTAGATTATTTGTTAGATTCATAATAATTTTACTTAGTACTTTTACTCGCTCATATTCGGTTTTTTTTAATGAGTCCATGGTGTTTAAGAAGATTCTCTATTATAACAGTATCGATTTCGTACCCTTCATGCTTTAGCATATCCGCCAACTCTGCTGGTGTACTATTTGAAAACTTGATTAACTTAACTAAGACGATAATACTGATTGCATCTGGTGGTAGTTTTAACGTCGCTGGTTCAGGAGGAAATCTATTTCGTTTCTGCTGCTTATATAGGTTCTCGTCTACCGAAAAGTATATTACTTGCCTGTTATGTTTTTCCCTTTTCACTCCCTCTAATTGTTTGCATTGGGGAAGATAGGAATTAGGATTGATCCCAAGGATCTCTTCTAACTCAGAGTTAGATAAACCCCTGCTTGAGATTTGAACGAGATGAATTACTGTGTTCTTTAATGTTCCATGTTTAGAAAAAAAGGCTTCCTGACATCTCCACAATCCCTTTTTATTAAACTTAGGGATCAAAGGAAGAGTGTAGTATCGTCCACTCTTGTTATAGCTGCTTAAGGCACCCCACTCTTTCAAACGCCTACGCACGGTAGCTACGGAGAATTGCAGTAAAGTACAAAGTGTAATGATGGTAAGTATTTTATACTGCTTAAAAGCGTTAATTGCTTCTCGCTCGTGTTTTGTTTTTCTTGGTCGCATTAGGTCCTCCCAGTTTTGAGATATTCTAAGCTTAAACCCAGTTGATTCAATCTTTTACCTTAGATTCTATCATAATTAAAATAAAAAACAACCCATTTAAGATAAAAAAACTTCCTTTTTTGATAGAAAAATCAGTATATTTTGAGAAAGTCTATACAATGTCAAAAAGGTTATTTACTTATAGGATAGTAAATTAAGGCATTTCCAACCATTTGTTGTTTTCATAGTTCAAAATAGTATCGAGTTACAGGAGGATAGATATGCCAAGACAATCGGAACCTTTTACCCTGATAAAAAGACCACCTTCCCCTTACTGGCACTTTAAACTGCGGGGCTGGACCAGTTATAAAACTACCGGTTAAAAAACGAAAACAGGGGCCATGAAGGTTGTCCAGGAAGCACTCCAGCACCAGAATTTCAACTCCGGGAAACCTGTTGATCTGACTTTCCGTGAATATGCCCAGCCTTATTTCATATGGGAAACCTGCCCCAGGGTTCAGCGTAAATTATATGAAGGA
>CAYTLH010000189.1:0-3431 GCA_964438525.1 uncultured Demequinaceae bacterium
TCACCTCGAGGGGCCCGGTGTTGACCCCCTCGATCCACGGCGCGTCCCACAGCACGTGGGTGATGTAGAACTCGTAGAGCCCCATGACGACGCCCACGCTCCAGAGCGCCATCAGGGTGGGCCGAGGGTTCACCCGGAGCACGATTGTCGCGATCAGCAGCGTCTGCACCCCGTACACGGGGACCAGCAGGATCCATCCCACCGGATTCACCAGCGCCCAGGGCTCGTTGCCGCACGTCACCTCGGCCAGCCCAATGGACAGGACCGTGACGAGGAGAGCGGCGGCCCAGCGCTGTCGGTTCACCAGTTCAACCTTCCGGTCCGCCCACTTCCGATCCCTCAAGGCCTCGGCGGCGCGCTCGCAGTCATCTATCCGGTGAGAATTGCCAGGACTTCGGGATCGACTACCTCACCATGGGCGTCAACCAAGCCGAAGTCCATTTGCTTGTACGACCATACACTGCTGCCAATCCCGTTCTCCCGCATCAAACCCACGAAGTCCCGGTACCAGCGTCGTCGGCTGGCCGGCTCAACCCAGTCGGCCACTCCAAACTCTCCGCAATACACAAATACGCCGTGTTCCGCGCCGAAGTCGACCGCGGGCTGCATCATCTCCGCCAACAGGTCCCGGTCGTTGCGTCGGCCGACAAACTGCTGGTGAACGGCGCGGTGCTGGGGATTCGCCTCAAGAAATTCGGCGAGACCGGGGAACTCCCCCGGATACTCCGGCGAGGCCCCCCATTCCCGAGGCGCCTCGGACCAGTACGCGTTCTGGTGGGTGAACAACAACGGCTCATAGAAGTGGAAGGTGTAGGTCATGTTCGCCTCGTCCAGAATGCCGAGTTCGCACAATCCCTCCACCGAGTTGTTGTAGTTGCCTCCCACCATGATCGGAGTCTCGTCATCGATCGCGCGGATGGCGCGGGCGAGACGCTTGGATAGCGCCTTCCAAGGCGCGGAGTCGGGGAGGACCACCTCGTTGAGGAGTTCGAAGATGATCGGAATGGGGGCGTTCCGATAGCGGCGCGCGATGGTCTCCCACAGGGCGACGAACCGATCCTGAACCTCGACATCGTCGAACAAACGATTGGTGCCTCGAGTCTCGGCCTCAAGTTCGTTGGTGAAGCTGAAACCCGGGGCATGGTGAATGTCCAGAACCATCGCCAAACCCGCACCCGCACACCATTGAAGACACTCATCGATGTAGCCGTAGCCTTCCTCGATTGGCTCGCCGATGTTGTCATCCGATTCGATGACCGGGTAGTCGACGGGGAGACGCACATGATCGAAACCCCATTGGGCAATCCGTTCGATATCGGACCGGGTGATGAAGGTGCGGAAGTGCTCGCGGTCGTATTCCTTGTACTGGGACAACCAGCCGCCCAGATTGACCCCCGTGAGAAATCCCTTCATGGATGGCCTCCTAGAGCCAGTCGGTTCCTTCATCATACGAGGGCTCAGGGAACGCGCTCCGCGCCGTTTCCTCCAGTTGCCGTGACGTGCGCACAGGATGACGGAGGAAGCCTCCGATAGCGCGCAGGACCGAGTACTGGCGGGGATACGAGTTCGTAGCCGATGAAGGCGATCACGACCCCTGTCGGCGAGTCAAGGAACGACGGCCAGGCCCGATTGATGCCTAGAAACCCGAGGACGAGCAGGCCGTCGACGACGACAAGGAAGAGAAATGGGCGGAGAATCCTCTGGGCCGTCGTCCCTTAAGCCGCGACCCGCCGCTCGACGCGGAGGACGCACGTGAGCGTCCCCCCGCCCGGGTTCGGCATCGACGCCGAGTAGTCGCCCGTCTCGCCCGGCGCGACGCCGTCGACGTTGTCCTGGACGAGGCCGGTGGTCTCACCATCAGGGTCGATGAACGCGACCCAGACGCGATAGTCCGCATCCTGCCCGGATGAATTGCTCAGCGTGCCCGAGCCGGTCCACACCTCGCCGTTGTCCACACACGAAGAGTTCACGACGTCCTCGAGCGCCCCCGCATAGTCGCCTTCCCCCTGGGAGTCGTCGACGTCGACGTACACGTCGCCGGGCTCGAGCGGCTCATGTGTGGAGGACGATGAAGCGGCCGAAGGGGTCGGGACAGCGGTCGGCGTCCCGTCCTCGGCCGAGCCGAAACACCCGGCCAGAAAGAGCGGAAGGACCGCGACCGTCAGGGTCTTGCGTTTCACGCTTCCTCTTCCTCTCGCCGGAACCGCTTGGCGACAAGGATCAGGAACAAGCCGAGGGCCGCGAGGGTGATCGCCCAGAGGGAATGGTTGGCCGCGTCGGCTCCGGTGCCGGCCAGGAATCCGTGCGGCCCAGCCGCCAGCGCCGCGCTGGCGACGACGGAAACGGACAGAACGGACTGGCCCGAGGCAACCACCGAGAGAGTCTTGTTGGATTCCTGAAGGTCGCCCGCCACGACCGTGTAGGTGACCTGGCAGGTGACCGTGCCACCGGGGGGCACGGTGGCGTCGACGGCGTCGCAGTCGCTCGTGTTCGCGCCCGCGAGGACGGAAGCGAGGTGCGTGTGGTACAGCGTGACGTTGCCGGTGTTCGTCGTGGTGACCGTGAAGGTGAGAACCTCGCCGGCCGCGCCGTAGCTAGTCGGGTTGACGGCAATTCCAACGCCGATGTCGGGGTCGTCGATGGTCGTGACGGTCACGGCGTCGGTGTCGGTGACGTCCGGGCCCGTGGGCGGCGTGCCGACAACGGAGGCCGAGTTGACGATGCTTCCCGCGTCGACATCTGCCTGGGTCACCGTGTATTCGAACGTGCATGTGGTGATCGCCGCTGGAGCCAGCGTGACCGGATCGCACGTGCCGACGACCGTCGCGCCCGCCATGCCCTCGCCGATCTGGACGTCGGTGAGGGTGACACCACCGGTGTTCTCCGCTTCGAGGGTGTAGGTGACGACGTCGCCGACGTTGACATCCGAGGCGCCCGTCGTCTTGGTGAGTTCGATGTCGGCGGTTCCGGCGGTCGTGAGGATGATGGCGTCGGTGTCCGTGACGTCCGGGCCCGTCGGCGGCGTGCCGACGACGGAGGCGCTGTTGGTCAGGCTGCCGGCATCGACGTCCGCCTGGGTAGCCGTGTATTCGAACACGCAGGTCGTGGTCGCCGCGGGGGCGAGAGTGACCGGGTCACAGGTGCCGACGACCGAAGCCCCAGCAAGACCCTCACTGATTTGGACATCCGTCAGGGTGACGTTGCCGGTGTTCCCCGCCGCGATCGTGTAAGTGATCGTGCCACCCGCCACCAACGAATCTGAGGTCGTCTTCGTGAGATCGATCGACGGAGCTGCGGTCGCCGTCAACGTGACCGCATCCGTGTTGGTCACATCCGGACCCGACGGAGGCGTCCCCACCACAGAAGCACTATTCGTCAACGACCCAGCATCCACATCCGCCTGAGTCGCCACATATTCGAACACACAACTG
>CAYTLH010000190.1:0-3138 GCA_964438525.1 uncultured Demequinaceae bacterium
CTGCGTACTTCCCAAGGGAATGGGCAGGATCGATGGGGGGATCAAGGCGAACGCGCCGCCCAAGTAGGCTCAAAGGGATGGGCCGAAAGGCTGGTCTTGGCAGGCAGAAATCGCGACCATTTGGCGACCACAAACCCGTCCGGGCTGTCCGGATCTGTCCAGATTTGGCCTTGACGTACCGATCTGTCCTCGCTAATGATGCCGTGAGTGCGGTTTTGGAGCCCTAGCAGGTCGCTAAAAAACTCGGCTTTCTGGCATCATTCGTGCTGCCTCCCGTTCTGATCGAGATCCACTTGTCAGGGAGGACCAGCGATGCGCGGCCGAGTTGAACGTCAGGGGGAAGTCTTTCACACATTCAACCTCGAGGACATGGTCCCACAGAATCACCCTCTGCGGGCCATCAAGGTCCGGGCGGATCGCATCCTGGCCGAGATGTCTTCGCGGTTCAGCCGGGCTTATGGCAGGCGCGGCCGGCCCAGCATCCCACCGGAGCGGCTGATCAAGGCCCTGCTGCTGCAGGCTCTGTACAGCATCCGCAGCGAGAACCAGCTCTGCGAGCAGATCAGCTACAACATGCTCTACCGCTGGTTCCTGGACATGAATCCCTCGGACCAGGTGTGGACACCGGAGGTGTTCAGCATGAATCGCCAGCGATTCGACGATCATGGGCTGGTCCGGGGGTTCTTCGATCGCGTGGTGCGTGAGGCTGTGCTGGAGGGCCTGGTCAGCGAGGATCACTTCAGCGTCGACGGCACGCTGATTCAATCGTTTGCCTCGATGAAGAGCCTGCGTCCGATCGAGAGCGACGATCAAAAGGTGAGCGACGGGGCCGATGACGACGATCCCGGCAACCCCACGGTGAACTTCCGCGGGCACAAGCGCAGCAATCGGACCCACCGCAGTATTGTCGATCCGGAAGCACGTCTGGCCCGCAAGGGCCCGGGCAAACCGGCCTTGCTCAGTCACAGCGCCCACGTCTTGATGGAGAACCGCAATGGCTTGTGTTTGGACATTACGATCGACGAGGCCAACGGGGTGGCCGAGCGGATTCAGAGCGGCGCAATGCTCGATCACGTTCGCCGCCGACACGGCCTGTGGCCGCGCACCCTCGGGGCCGACGCCGGATACAAGGATGGCAAGTACCTCGGTGCCTTGGAACAGTTCGGCATCGTCCCGCACGTTCCCGTCGGCGATGGTCTGATCCGCGGTGGCGACGACCGCGCCCAGGCCCGACGGCGTGCCCGGCGTCGATGCGCGAGCGTCGGATACGAACTCAGCCAGCGGATTCGCAAGCGGGTCGAAGAGATCATTGGCTGGTGCAAGGCGGTAGGCGGCCTGGCCCGATCGCGATTCGTCGGTCGATGGAAGCTCAAGCAACAAGGCGAGGTCACCGCGGCCGCCTACAATCTGCTCCGCATGGCCAGACTGGTGCCCGCGGTCTGACCGGAGAGCCGCAAACACCGGGTCCCTGGGACCCAAGTGGCAGACTCTGATCCGCAGCCAACGCTTCACGCCACACCCAATACCCACCACAAAAGAACCTGTGCTGCTCTGTAGAAAACCCCGTTGTTCGGCGCCTGTTAGGATTGCGCCCTCACTTCAAGTGCAGTAGACAATGCCGGATGAGCACTACCTGCAAGTCGCCAAGGAAGGTGTTGCGGGTCGCGTACGCCGTTGCGAAGGATGCGCTACCGGCCTACGCTCATCGCTGCAGCCCCAAGAAGTTCACCCAGCACCAACTGTTCGCCTGTCTGGTCCTCAAGGCTTTCCTCAAGACGGACTACCGCGGGATCGTAGCCATCCTCGCCGATCTCCCCGATCTGCGGAAGGTCATCGGGCTGGAGCACGTGCCGCACTTCACCACCTTGCAGAAGGCCGAACGACGACTGCTACGGGCCAAGCCCGCCGCCCAGCTTCTGGAGGCCACGCTTCAACAGGCCATTGAAGACAAGCTCCTCCGGCGCCGCGTAAGGTTAGCCGCCCTCGACGGAACCGGTTTCGAGACGCGCCACATCAGCGCCTATTTCGTCAAACGTCGCAAACGGTGCAATCCTGGCTACGAAACCATGACCTACACGCGATTTCCCAAAGCTGGTCTGTTGTGCGACTGTCGCAGTCACCTGATTCTCAGCGTCGTGGCCGGGCGGGGACCCGGACCGGATTGTGCCCACTACCGCCGGGCTCTGCAACAAGCTACCTCCCGAGTTCGCATCGACACGCTGCTGGCGGACGCAGGGTACGACAGCGAAGCCGCTCACGTGTTCGCTCGAGAAGCATGCCACGCCCGGACGTTGATTCCGCCGACGCGGGGGCGACCCACCAGCAAGCGCCCCACCAGCCGATGGCGACGCGTGATGGCCACCCGCTTCAACCGACAGAAGTACGGCCAGAGATGGCAAGCCGAGGCGGTCATCAGCATGATCAAGCGGGTGCTCGAATCGGCCCTTCATGCTCGCACCTATTGGTCGCAGTGTCGCGAGATCACGCTCCGCGCCATCACCCTCAACATCCTGATCCTCTGGCGTCAAGTCAGAGGTTTTCTACAGAGCAAACCTGTGCCAGTAAACCGCCGTTCTTTAGTGGCCTGCTAGGAATTCGCCGGTCAAATCAAAAGCAGGCCTTCAACAGACGCCACAAGGAGTCAACGCCGCTGCCGGAAATAGTGATGCTTATAAGCTCTCCGTCCGGGCCAATGGTGATTGACCAGTCAACATCGCCAAGACCGTCTTCAATTGTTACGTAGATGCACTCCAGAACCTCTCTCAGCCTGTCCGAGCTCCCGACCGGCGGCATCGCCCGAACCTGCCCGCCCAGACTGTCATCCCCACCTCCACCGCCGGCGACACCTTCCTGCTGGTCCGAAACGGCAGCCATCTTGGGCGTCCGAGCCTTCAGCGAATCCAGGCGAGCGAACAGGTCCGAGACGGAGCCCGAGCCGCGCACCACGCGGGAACGGGCTTTTCTTTCCAAGGCGAAGTTGAACACTATCTCGAAGCGGATTTCTTGAGGGCCTTCCTGGGGCACCACCACAATGACGATCGATGCCTCGGGGGCAAGTTGACGCCATTCGTCCAACTTCTCTTGATCCCCGGCGAGGAGGACCACTAGGTCGTAGGGCTCGGTCCACTCCACCGATGA
>CAYTLH010000191.1:0-2908 GCA_964438525.1 uncultured Demequinaceae bacterium
ACGATCGAGGTGCCCTGGGTGGAGAGATATTCGGTTCTACGACCGCAGATGTTCTCGGCGGCGACGCGGGCCTGACGATTGGCGGGCCCGGCAAGGGGCTGCAGATAGGAGCCGGGAAGCACGGTGTGGGGGGTTTCGACCACGTCGCCCGCGGCCCAGATGTGCGGGTCCGAGGTCCGCATATGCGTGTCGACCTTGACGCCCCCGTGTTCACCGAGTTCGAGTTTGGCGGCCACGGCCAACGCAGTGGTAGGACGGACCCCCGCGGCGAGGAGCACAAGGTCCGCCTCGATGGTGGCGTGACTCGTGAGTTCGACAGTGACGCCGCCGTCGTCGCGCCCGACAAACGCCGCGGCGGCGGTGTCGAGATGGAGCGCGATGCCCCGGTTCCTCAGATGCTGTTCGACGGGAACGGAAATCTCATGGTCGACGGGTGGGAGGATCTGGTTGGCGAGTTCGACAACCTCCACCTGGACGCCGCGGTGGTGGAGGTTCTCGGCCATCTCGAGCCCGATATACCCGGCGCCGACGACAACGGCCCGAACGGGCCCACGTTCGCCTGCCGCGTGGGCGGCGAGCGCGTCGTCGATGCGAGCCTTGATGCGGTCCATGTCGCCCAGGCGACGCAGGACCTCGACGGCGGGGTGATCGATGCCGGGCAGGGGCGGCCGGAACGGGTCCGCTCCCGGGCATAGGGCAAGGGCGTCGTACTTCTCGGTGTATTCGCGCCCGGTATCTACCTCGCGAACTGACACCGTGCGGGCCTTGCGGTTGATCGCGGTGACCTCGTGGGCGATCCTCACGTCTATGTTCAGAGTCTCATGCAGACTCTGGGGGGTCTGGAGGACCAGCCGGGAACGGTCGGCGATGACCTCCCCCACGTGGTAGGGAAGACCGCAATTCGCGAATGAGACGTGATGTCCGCGTTCCAGGACCACGATCTCCGCGGTCTCGTCCAACCGGCGCGCCCGAGCCGCAACCGAGGCTCCCGCCGCGACTCCGCCCACCACGATGATCTTCATCTCGGCCAGGCTACTGCGGTTACCGGGAGGTATCCAGCGAGGGGACACTGCGTTGACGGTCCTCGCAGCCGCAGCCAGGGCTCTGACCCACGACGCCCGTTCCACTTTCACCCTGCGCTCGGCGGATATCTGTGCCAGGCTTTTTCCATGGCCAATTTCGACCTGGCTAGGCCGACGGAGGTTTCCGACCCGACGGCGCTGAGGCCGGTTCGGTTCAAGAACAGCGCCAGCCGCTTCCTCAAGGAGATTGTGATTCCGCTCCACTGGGGGGAGGCCGGATCGACGATCGAAGTTGCCCTGAGCCCCGACGCCCGGCGCGAGGGCTGGGATGATTGGGTCGGGGTCCTCTACAAGGGGACCCTCATCGGGTGGGTGAGCGCCAACGGGGAACATGCCAGACCCCAGTTGAACGCCATCCGCGGCTTCGGCTACGAGGTGGTCACCACGGCCACGTTCGACTTCTTCCAGGGCGTCCGCTCCCTGTGCGTCGACGTGCCCAAACCCCCCGCGCTCGCCTCGTGGCTGGAATGGCGCCGACCCACTTTCTGATGGCGCCGACCCACTTTCCAGGGGAACCCTAGCCCGCCGGGAATACGCCGGACCCAAGTAAGGTTGTCCCATCGACCCGTGAAGGAGCGGCACATGACCGACATCGACCAGTTGTTCTCCAAGATTCCGATCGACCAGATCTCTTCCGAACTCAAGTTGAAGCCCGACGTCGCCTTCAGCGGGGTCGCCGCGGCACTTCCCGCTCTCGTGTCCGGCCTCAACGCGAACGCCCAGGATCCCGGCGGTGCCGCCTCGTTGCTCGAGGCCCTTCAGGACAAGGACACGAGCCTCGTCAAGGGGGCGATCGACCTCGCCGACGTCGATGTCAAGGACGGGAAGAAGATCGTCAAGCACATCTATGGCAAGTCCGCGTCCAAGGTGGCCGCCAAGCTCGGCGGCGTCTCCGGCACCGGCACGAGCAAGATGAAGAAGCTCCTTCCCCTCCTCGCACCCCTGGTCCTCGCCCTTCTGGCGAAGAAGCTCACCGGCAAGAAGAAGAAAACCTCCGGGAACGTCCTGGGCGACCTGCTCGGCGGGATGCTCGGCGGCAGCAGCGGCGGGATCGGGGACGTCCTCGGTGATGTGCTGGGCGGCGGCTCGAGTTCGAGCGGTGGGCTCGGCGGGATCGGCGACCTGCTCGGCGGGTTGCTCGGGGGCGGTACGAAGTAGTCGACGTTCGATCGCGTGAGATCTACCACTCGCGCTTGCGCCAAATCCAGAATCCGACGACCGAGAGCGCGGCCGCGGCGGCCGAGAACAGGATCCCCGCGGCGAGCACCTGCCGTGAATCCCCGGTGCCCATGTCGGCGAAGCGCCAGGCGATAAGCATGGCGGCGCCTCCGGCGGCGAAAACGAGAGCCGAGGCTGCGACCGCCCAGACGAACTTGCCGGATCGCCCCCGGATCGTCTCCGGAGACGTGAACGCCTCGGGGCGCTTCCCCCGATACCGCCTCCGCCAGAGCATCAGGCTGGCCATCCGGCCGACGAATTCCCACCCGGCGTCCTCCCACAGGGCCCGGTAGTCCTTACGGGGCTTCACCTGCATGTCGGCCGCGTACCGATATCTGGAGCGCTTACCCTTGGTCAGCGTCATCCGGATGGAGCTCCACTGTCCGACCCGTACGGGCTGCCAGCCCTCCCGAGCCTGCTTCTCGAACCACCTCTCCAAGTCGGCCGGGTCCAGGTGGCGGAAGGTCACGAACCATTCGTGCTTGGTCATGCGATCTCCTTGGCGTGCGTGTAGAGGTCGGCGATGCGTCGGGCCTCGTCGCGGAGAATCTCCGCCCCCTTCTGGGTAATGACATAACTGGTCTTCCGTCCGTCGCTTCGAGTTTCGC
>CAYTLH010000192.1:0-6154 GCA_964438525.1 uncultured Demequinaceae bacterium
TTGGTTGCCCAGGGCCCCAACGGCAACCTCTACCTCCTGACAAGCAACACGGCGGGCGGAAACCAGCCCGTAGGACGCGACACAATCGTCAGGATCGTGGTGGCGGAGGACGACTGACTCGTCAGTCCTTTTCCTTGCCGGACGTCATGTAGCGCACGGTCTTGGTCGGGCCCGCCTGCTCCCGGGGCCTCAAGATCATCAGGTCGACATTGACGTGGTGGGGGCGGTGAACGGCCCAGGCGATGGCGTCGGCGACGTCCTCGGCCGACAGCGGGTCGAGACCCTTGTACACCTCATCGGCGCGGTTCTGATCCCCGCGAAATCTCCTGACGCTGAACTCTTCTGTGTGCACCATCCCGGGGGCGATCTCGATCACCCGAAGACCCGTCCCCGTCAACTCGAGCCTGAGGGTCCTGGCGAGCGCCGCCTCGGCCGCCTTGGCCGCAACATAACCCGCCCCGCCCTCATACGGTTCGTGGCCCGCGGTCGACGTCACGATCACCACGTCCCCTCGGCCGGACTCCTGAAGAGCGGGGAGGAAGGCCTGGGTTACCCGGACCGTCCCCACGACGTTGAGCTCGTATTGCGACGACCATTCGGGGAGCGCGGAATCCGATACGGGTTCAAGCCCGAGGGCGCCTCCGGCACAGTTGACCAGGGCGTGAACCGGGCCGGACTTGGTGGCGGCCTCGACGAGCGCGGCGACCTCCTTGTCGTTCGTGATGTCGGCCACCACGGTCGCGCACCCGGTCTCCTTCGCCAAGGCCTCGAGGCGATCGGCCCGCCTCGCCGTGGCGGTGACCTGCACCCCCTCCTGCGTGAGCGCCCGGACGGTAGCCGCGCCGATCCCGGAGGACGCACCCGTGACGACGACGTGAAGGGGTTCGGTCATGTGTCCAGAGTACGTCGCCGGGGGAGCCGAAGGGACGGGGCGCGCGGCTAGTCGCCCTTGCGCTCCCCCAGGCCGAGCTCCATGACCCGCTGGTACCACTTCCTCTTCGGCCGGGGGCGGGGGATGGGGTCGTAGCTTCGGTCGGTATCGGAGAGGAGAAGGTCGGGGCGTTCATCCAGGCCGACGTCGGGGCTTCGAAGGGCGATGGCGGGCGGGTCCGACAGCACGGTGAGGCCGTATCGATCGACGATGTCGAGGGCGAGGGCGTGGGCCTGGGCCCGGACGGTCCCCTCGGAGAGCACGGGGTACATCCTCTGAACCCTCCAGCTCTCCTTTCCGCGGAAGACCGCGAATCCGTCGGCTTTGAGCCGTTCGACCGTATCCGGGTCGATCGGACCCACCTCCAGAGTCATCTCGAACCGCTCCACGATCCCATGATGGCCCACGGGGCCGACCCCCGTCACGCCTCGAATCCCCTGGTACGAGTCCGTAACGGTTGAAGGGAGCCCCGGCCGTATCACTACGCCAGTGTCCTGACGACGACCCCCCTGGTGGGATAGCCTGCGATTAGCCCGACCGGAGGGGTCGAGCACGTACCGTTTGGGGGACGCCATGCCATTCATCCCGGACTACGCCGTCCTGGAGCATTCCACGGGACAGGATTTCCGCCTCGTCAAGCGCCTGACCTACCGGGGGCAGGACGGTCATACTCACACCGCACGAGCCGACCTCGTGACGGACATGGCCTCCGTTCCACACTCGCTATGGTCGATCATCGCGCCCTTCGGAGAACAATCCCTCCCCGCGATCCTGCACGATCAGGAGTGCAAGGACCTTCGAAAGAAGGAACCCCGACGGTCACGCCTCAGGCGCCAACAGCGCCGGGCCATCGATACCTGCTTCTACCAGAGCCTGCTGGAGAGGGGGGTTCCCCGCTACCGGGCGACGATGATGTGGACGGGGGTGTCGATCAGCCGCTTCTGGGAACACGGCGGCCGTGTCCAGAGGGTGGCGTTGCTTCTTCAGTTGATGCTCGGGTGGGTGGCCATCGTCTGGGGGGCGTTCCACCTCGCCGATCCACTGGGCTGGGTGGCGTTGGTGGCCCCTGCCACGGCGGCCCTGGCCTGGGGCCGATCATCGCCCGCGATCATGTTCGCCCAGTACCCGGGGCTGGGCTTCCTCCTCATGGCGATCGCCGCCTTTGCCCTGTCGACGCTTGACTGGCTCATCAACATCGTCTTCGGGGCCCGAATCCCCGAGCCACCGGCAAAGCGAACCGAAGCCCAAAGGAGTCCGAAGAAGAGGCGTCACGGAAGACGAGGCCATCCAAGGCATCGCTTCCGGGGAGTAGGCGGGCCCAAGGGACTGCGGATCCTCCCTCGCTAGCCCCCTCCTTCAACGCGGGTTAGGCGCGGGAGGACGCGGCGTTCATCTCGATGGCGCCGGAGACGACCCTGCTCGTCACGGTCGCGGCGGTCGCGACGGTGGCAAGAACGACGAATCCGGCGACGATGATGGCCTTCATATCTGCTCCCTGATGTACGTCCTATCTCAAGAACGTTTGAAGGAGTGTCCGCGTTAGCCCCGATCGATAACGATGCGGCAACGATCCGGACACGACCCGGCCACGGTCGCCGGGCCGGCCACGCAGTATTGGTGGCCTGGGCCCCCCGCTGGACAGCCTGAAACACGAGATCCATCTCACTCGTTCCAGAGATATGAACGTGACCAGTGTGATAATTGTGAGATGCGCTCCAAGTCGACGATAAGGACGGGTCGGGCGATCGCCCGCGCCTCCTGCGTGGCCCTGGTGGCCTTGGTCCTCGCCGCCTGCCTGCCCGAAGACTCCTCCGAGACCCCTGTACCACACGAGAGCGACAGCCCCCTCACCACCCCCACCCCGTCCCCGTCGGCGTCGCCCAACCCGTCCCCCTCGCCGAGCGGACCCGAACCCTCGGGCCCCATTACCGGCGCACCCGCCGGCACCCCGGTGACCCCCGAAATCTTCATGACGACCGTCGATGAAGCCGAAGGAGTCCTACGGGTGGTCGTCTTCGTTCCGGGTGTCTACGAGGACGGGGGATCGTGCACGGTGACGGTGCACGGCCAATCCTCGACCATCCTCGAGTACCAGGTGGGAGTTGCCGATGTATCAAGCACGGCATGCGGACAGTTCACCTTCTCCCTCTCCCAGCTGGGTTCGGGGGAAGCAACGGTCACGGCCGGGTACGAATCGGCGAAGTACTCCGGAGACTCTGAGACGGAAACGGTGGTCATCCCATGACATTGAGCGGCGGTGCGAGGATTCGGACGATGGTGGTCACCATCGCGTCTGTCGCCCTGATCGCCCCCGTTGTGACGGTGCTGTCCGCGATCACGTCACCCTCGACGGCCGAGGCGGTGCCGCCCGGGGCGACCTTCAACCCGGGATTCATCATCAGCGACGAAAACTTCTTCGACCACGACTCGATGACCGTGGAGGAGATCCAGGCTTTCCTCGACGCCAAGGGGCCCACGACCTGCGTCAACTGCCTTCGCGAGTACCGGGCGAATACGTACTCGAGGGCCGCCAGCCCCAACCGGTGCGAAAACGCCCTCCAAGGCAAGACCAACATTTCCGCCGCGGAGATGATCTACGACGTGGCGCAGGCGTGCGAGATCAACCCCCAAGTCCTCCTGGTGACCCTGCAGAAGGAGACCAGCCTGGTCACCATGTCGGCGCCGCAGGATTGGCGATACCAACGGGCGATGGGATACGCCTGTCCCGACGGGGCCCCGTGCAACACGGCCTACTACGGGTTGTTCATCCAGCTGTATTCCGCCGCTAGCCAGTTGAACTACTACGGAACCCCCGGAAGCATCTTCACCTGGTATCCGGTCGGCAAATGGACGGCCGTCCGTTACCACCCGAATAGCGCCTGCGGCTCAAGGGGCGTATACATCCAGAACAGGGCCACCGCCGCCTTGTATTACTACACGCCCTACCAGCCCAATGCCTCGGCCCTGACCCATCTGTACACCACGGGTGACTCGTGCAGTTCATACGGCAACCGCAACTTCTGGCGGTACTACTACGACTGGTTCGGCGACCCGACCTCGACCCCGCCGGAACCGTCGCCGTCGCCGTCGCCCTCCCCGTCGCCGTCGCCCTCCCCGTCGCCGTCGCCGTCAGCGTCAACCAGCCCGTCGCCGTCAGCGTCAACCAGCCCGTCGCCGTCGCCGTCGCCGTCAGCGTCAACCAGCCCGTCGCCCTCGCCGACTCCGACCCCGACCCCGACACCAACGCCGACGGCCGCGCCGACCCCCACCCCTGATCCGACCCCGACGACGGCCCCGACGATCACCTATCTCACCCATACGGTCGTCCGGGGCGACACCGTGTGGGCCCTCTCCGTCCGATATCACACGACCATCACGGCCATCGTTCAGGCCAACAGCCTGAAGAATCCGAATCTCATCATCGTCGGCCAGAAACTGAGGATCCCCGTTGCGGGTTCGTCGACGACCCCAGACCCGACCCCGACGACCACACCCACCGTCAATCCAACCCCTGATCCGACCCCGACCCCTGATCCGACCCCGACGACCACGATCATCAAGCACAGGGTCGTCCCCGGCGACACCGTCGGCGCCCTCGCGCGAAAGTACGGCTCGACCATCACGGCCATCGCCCAGGCCAATAACCTGAAGAACGTCAACCTCATCATCGTCGGCCAGTCCCTCAAGATACCCGTCACGGGTTCGTCGACGACCCCAGACCCGCAATCGACGAGTCCGGACTACATACTCCACAAGGTCGTGCCTGGGGACACTGTATGGGCGCTCGCCATCCGATACCACACGACCATCACGGCCATCGTCCAGGCCAACAGCCTGAAGAACCCGAGCCTCATCATCGTCGGCCAGACGCTCAAGATCCCGGCGTCATAACCCCACATTCCGCGCTGGGCCCGGCACGGCTCCCCGATCGGGTGCACCCTCCCAATCGATCCCGGTCACCAGTCGGCGTGGTTGGACTCGTATATCCCGTCGATCACGATCCAAACCGTCGAGCCCGGGTAGCCGACGAAGCACAAGAGTTCGCGCTCCCCGTCCTCGGTGTCGAAATGGTACGAGTGATCCGACCAGGCGCCAATGGCCGAGGACACACACTCGACCTGGTGACTTCCGACCTCCAGTCCCGTCCACTCCAGATACGGGTACCAGCAGGTGGAACCCGAACACCCCGGCGATACGCCTCCCTTGGAGGCGGTAAGGGTCACACCCCCGGGATTCACAGGCGGTTCGGGTTCGGGGGGATCGGGTTCGGGCTCCGGTTCCGGATCGGCCTCCGGACCCGGGGTCGAGGGTCCGGGCATGCTGGCCGACGGGGTGGGCGCCGTCGGGGTGATGGTTACCGTAACCTTTGGCGTGCTGGCGCCGGACGAGCAGCCGGCGAGGGTGGCGAGGGCGACGAACGCGATCGTGGCGGCGAAGGCGCCGACCGTGGCCCGGGTCGAGCGTTTCTGAGGCTGTGGCATGGTCTCCATGGTCCCAGTCTGGCCCGCCTTCCCGTTTTTCGCACGACCGACTTCGAGGATTCCCTCCCCGGAGGATTCCGGCGAGCCCGCGAGACCCTCGTGCCTGGGTGGAATCCCCTGCTGGATAATGGGCTGGTGAACATCCTTTTCTTCTCCGGCATCGACGGTGGGGGCGAATCTCAGTGGGCTATCCAGGCGGAGGGGCTCACCTCTACCGGTCGGCGGTTGGTCTTCATCGATCCGAACACCCTCAAGGGAGGGCCCGCCGAACACGCCAAGCACGGCCTCAGCCTCACCGCGGGAGACGTCCACATCCTGGGGCACTCATACGGCGGAATCACGGCCAGCCTCGCCGCCGCCCAAGCGGGGCCACGCGTGAAGTCCCTCGTGCTCTTCGAGCCGGCCTGCATGGCAATATCGACGAACCGGCCGGCGACGAAAACCCTCCTCGCCGAGTTGATCCCCACCCTCGACGAAGCCCTCCGCGAAGGCGTCTCGGACGCCGAACTCGCCGCCCGCATGTTCGGCGTCAAGGGCCAGGAGACGGACCCCGACGACCCCAACCTCGCCCAGGTGGGCGCCAACTTCCGGGCCTGGGGTCCCATGTGGACCCATCCCATCGACGTCTCCGTCTACGGCCGGGTCCCGACCCTAGTGGTCACGGGAGGCTGGGACGTCCACTTCGAGGAGTACGCCGACGTCATCGCCGAAGCGGGAGCCCGCCACGTGATATTGACCGGTT
>CAYTLH010000193.1:0-7359 GCA_964438525.1 uncultured Demequinaceae bacterium
TGCCCGCGCTCGACATCCTCGCGCTTGGTTCCACGAAGCAGAAGCCCGGTGTTGTCGCCGGCCTGCGCTTCGTCCATGGACTTGTGGAAGGTCTCGATACCCGTCACCACGGTCTTCTGCGGTTCGCGGATCCCGATGATCTCCACCTCGGAGTTGACCTTCAACTTGCCTCGCTCCACACGGCCGGTCACGACGGTGCCGCGCCCGGTGATGGTGAAGACGTCCTCGATCGGCATGAGGAAAGGCTTGTCGAGGTCACGCGTCGGCTCGGGGATCTTCTCGTCGATGGCGTCGATGAGTTCCTCGATCGACTTCACCCACTTCTCGTCGTCCTCGAGCGCCTTGAGCGCCGAGACCTTGATCACGGGGGCGTGGTCGCCGTCGAATCCCTGGCTGTTGAGGAGATCGCGTACCTCCACCTCGACGAGTTCGAGAATCTCGGCGTCGTCGACCGCGTCGGCCTTGTTCAGGGCGACGAGCAGGTAGGGAACCCCCACCTGACGGGCGAGAAGCACGTGCTCACGGGTCTGCGCCATCGCGCCGTCGGTCGCCGCGACCACGAGGATCGCACCGTCCATCTGCGCCGCGCCGGTAATCATGTTCTTGATGTAGTCGGCGTGGCCGGGCGCGTCGACGTGGGCGTAGTGACGCTTCTCGGTCTGGTACTCGATGTGCGCGATGTTGATGGTGATACCGCGCTCCTTCTCCTCCGGCGCCTTGTCGATATCCTCGAAAGGTGTGTAGGGGTTGACGTCGGGGTACTTCTTGTTGAGCACCTTCGAGATCGCCGCCGTCAGCGTGGTCTTGCCGTGGTCGACGTGGCCGATGGTGCCGATGTTCACGTGCGGCTTGGTCCGCTCGTACTTGGCCTTAGCCATGGGGTCTTCCTCCTGATTGAGACTCGGGTAGCGACGTTGACTTTCGTCTAGTCCCTACTGGCCGTTGTTCTGTTCTGTTGTCAACCTTATGGGACTACTCGCCCCGGGTCTTGGCAATGATCTCCTCGGAGATGTTCCGAGGCACCTCGGCGTAGTTGCTGAACTGCATCGAATACACGGCGCGACCCTGGGTCCTCGACCGAAGGTCGCCCACGTACCCGAACATCTCAGACAACGGGACGAGGGAATCGATAACCTTCACGCCGTGGGCCTCGCCCATATGCTGAATCTGGCCTCGGCGTGAGTTGAGGTCGCCGATAACGTCCCCCATGTATTCCTCTGGGGTTCGAACCTCGACGGCCATGATCGGTTCGAGGAGCACGGGATTGGCCCTCCGGGCCGCCTCCTTGAACACCATCGAACCGGCGATCTTGAAGGCCATCTCCGACGAGTCGACCTCGTGGGTCTGGCCATCGAGCAGGGTCGCCTTTATCCCCACCATGGGGTACCCGGCGAGCACGCCGAGCTCCATGGCGGACTGGATTCCGGCATCGACCGGGGAGATGAACTCCTTGGGAATCCGCCCACCGGTCACCTTGCTCTCAAACTCGTACAACTCCCCGCCCTCGATCGGCAGGGGCTCAAGCGTGATCAGGACCTTGGCGAACTGGCCGGAGCCACCCGTCTGCTTCTTGTGGGTGTAATCGACCTTCTCGACCGTGGACGTGATCGTCTCGCGGTACGCCACCTGGGGCTTGCCGACGTTCGCCTCGACCTTGAACTCTCGGCGCATCCGGTCGACGAGAATGTCGAGGTGCAACTCGCCCATCCCCGAGAGGATGGTCTGGCCCGTGTCGACGTCCTGCCGGACGCGGAAGGTCGGATCCTCGTCGGCGAGCCTCTGAATCGCCGTTCCGAGCTTCTCCTGGTCACTCTTCGTCTTGGGCTCGACTGCCACGTGAAGGACGGGCTCGGGGAACGTCATGGACTCGAGGACGATCGGGTTCGCCTTATCGCACAGGGTGTCTCCCGTCGTGGTGCCCTTCAAACCGATGACCGCGTAGATGTGGCCGGCGGTCAGGGCGTCGACTGGATTCTCCTTATTCGCGTGCATCTGGAAGATCTTCCCGATGCGCTCCTTGTTGTCCTTGGTCGCGTTGAGGACCTCGGAACCGGAGTCCAGATGACCGGAGTACACCCGGATGTAGGTGAGTTTGCCGAAGAAGGGGTGGGCGACGACCTTGAACGCGAGCGCCGAGAAGGGCTCCTGGGCGTCCGAGTGTCGCTCGAGGGGCTTCTCCAGGTCACCGAGCGCGTGGCCCTCGATCGCGGGAACGTCGGTCGGAGAGGGGAGGAAGTCCTCGACGGCGTCCAGCACCGGCTGGATGCCCTTGTTTCTTAGGGCCGTACCGCACAACACCGGGAAGGCCTCGCCCTTGACCGTGAGGGAACGGATCCCCTGCTTGATCTCCTCGACCGTCATCTCTTCGCCGCCGAGGTACTTCTCCAGCAGGTGCTCGTCGGTCTCGGCGACGGCCTCGAGGAGGTGGTGGTGATACTCCTCGGCCTTGGCCTTGAGATCGGCCGGGATCTCCTCGACCTCGAACTTGGCGCCGAGTTCGGTCTCTCCCCGCCACGTCAGAGCCCGCTTCGCGATGAGGTCGACGACTCCGATGAAGTCGGCTTCCTCCCCGATCGGCAATTGGACGACGAGGGGCTTCGCCTTCAGGCGGTCGATGATCGTCTGGACGGTGAAGTAGAAGTCGGCCCCGAGCTTGTCCATCTTGTTGACGAAGCAGATGCGCGGGACGCCGTACTTGTCGGCCTGGCGCCACACGGTCTCGGACTGGGGCTCGACGCCCTCCTTGCCGTCGAACACTGCCACGGCGCCGTCGAGCACACGCAAGGACCTTTCGACCTCGACCGTGAAATCGACGTGACCGGGGGTGTCGATGATGTTGATCTGGTAGTCGTTCCAGAAGCACGTCGTCGCGGCGGACGTGATCGTGATGCCGCGTTCCTGCTCCTGGGCCATCCAGTCCATCGTCGCCGCACCGTCGTGGACCTCGCCGATCTTGTAGTTGATCCCCGTGTAGTAGAGGATCCTCTCGGTCGCCGTGGTCTTGCCAGCGTCGATATGAGCCATGATCCCGATATTGCGGACCTTGCTCAGGTCGGTGAGCACTTCCTGCGCCACGGCTTCGTCCCCTTAGCTTTCGGTGGTTGGTTTCGCGTTTACCAGCGGTAGTGGGCGAAGGCTTTATTGGCCTCCGCCATCTTGTGAATGTCTTCGCGGCGCTTGACCGCCGCCCCGAGGCCGTTGGAGGCGTCGAGGATCTCGTTCGTGAGCCGCTCCGTCATGGTGTGCTCCCGGCGCTCCTGGGCGAAGTCCACGAGCCACCGGAGGGCGAGGGCGTTGGCCCGGGACGGGCGGACGTCGACGGGCACCTGATAGGTGGCGCCTCCGACGCGACGGGAGCGAACCTCGAGCGAGGGCTTGACGTTGTCGAGCGCCCTCTTGAGCACGACGACAGGGTCCTGGCCGGACTTCTCTCGAACCCCCTCGAGCGCTCCGTAGACGATGGCTTCCGCCACGGATTTCTTACCCTTCCGCAGCACCTTGTTGATGAGTTGGGTGACGACGGGGACGGAGTACACCGGGTCGTTGTGCACGGGCCGCTTGGGCGCCGGTCCCTTGCGAGGCATTACTTCTTCTCCCTCTTCGCACCATACCGGCTGCGGGCCTGCTGTCGGTCCTTGACGCCCTGGGCGTCGAGGGAGCCTCGGACGATCTTGTAGCGCACCCCGGGGAGGTCCTTGACCCTGCCCCCGCGAACGAGGACGATCGAGTGCTCCTGGAGGTTGTGGCCCTCTCCTGGGATATAGGCCGTGACCTCGATGCCGCTGGACAGGCGGACCCTGGCGACCTTGCGAAGCGCGGAGTTCGGCTTCTTGGGCGTGGTCGTGTAGACGCGCGTGCAGACCCCCCGCCTCTGCGGGCTCGCCTTGAGGGCCGGGGCCTTGGTCTTGGAGACCTTCGCCTTGCGGCCTTTCCTCACCAACTGCTGAATCGTGGGCACTGCTTCTTCTCCGTCTGTTGCATGGGTTCGCGTCTGGTCGGGTCCGACCCCCGCGCCCGGGCGTGTCGCACCTTGGTGCCGTGCACACAAAGGCGCACTCTGGTGAGCCCGGCAGCGCGGGCACGGCGTATGACTTTACCGCATGGTCGATGCAGCGTCAACGCGATATCGAAGCCGAATCACGGCCGGCGGCGGAGCCACACCCAACCGAGACCCCCCAGGATGAGCGCGGCAAGCGAACCGAGGACGACGGTAAGCCCGACGCTCCTTCCCCCCGTCTCGGACGACGATGGCGCAGGGGAAGGTTCGAATGTGGGCGTCGAACCGGGTGAGGTTGTCGGGGTGGCGTCAACCGTGGTGGTCGGCGACGGCGTGGTCGGGATGACTCCCGCCGTGGTGGTCGGCGAGGGCTCCGGCGGGGGCGGGGGCGGCGTGGGAGCGGTGTAGGTCCATACGGCCACGTCGCTGTCGTATGGCGCCCATTGATCGCCCACCGCGATCACGTCCCCCGTCGAGTGGACGGCGACGGCATACATGGTCTCCGTCTCCGCGCCCCCGAACACCGCCTCGCTGTGTGGCACGCGGGTCCAGGTCAGTCCGTCGCCGGAGGTCCATACGGCAGCGTCGACATCGCCCCCGGCTCCGTCGATTCCGACGGCGATGATCTCGGTTCCCGCGACCGTCACGTCCTGGATGTTCTGGGTATCCGCTCCGCCGAAGACCGCCTCGACATGGGGGATCCGCGACCAGGAGAGGCCGTCCACCGAGGTCCACACCGCGGCGTCGACATCCCCGCCGCTATAGTCGACCCCCACGGCGACGAGGCCCGGGCCGCCTGCGGTCACGGCGTTCATGCCCTGGTAGCCGGTTCCCCCGAAAACGGCTTCGTCGTGGGGAACTCGGGTCCAGGCGTTGCCGTCGACCGAGGTCCACACGGCGGCCGCGTTGACGTCGTGGTCGTGGCCCACAGCTACGACCCCCGGCCCTCCGGCGGCGACGCCGTTCATTCGCTGATCGGATGATCCCCCGAAGACGGCCTCGACATGGGTCACCCGGGTCCACTTCGAACCCCAGTCCGACACCCATACCGCCGCATCGTTGTCCCCGCCCGATCCGTCGTACCCCACGGCGACGACCCCGGGCCCTGCGGCGGCGACGTCGATCATGCGCTGAACGTCCGCCCCCCCGAAGACGGCCGGATCATGCTCCACGCGCTTCCAGATGGGGCCACCGCCGGTCCAGACCGCGGCGTCGTAGTTCCCCGCGGTTCCCGTGTATCCCACGGCGACCATGTTTCCTGGACCGGCGCAGACGTCCTCCATGTACTGGGAGTCGGCCCCTCCGAACATCCCCTCCATGTGCACGGCCCGCTCCCAGGTCACGCCATCGGTTGACCACCACACCGCCGCCGCGTCGACGAGCGAGTCGTGGCCGACGGCAACAACGGAGGAGCCCCCCGAGGCGACGCCGAAGGCGGTCATGTCGTCGGTCCCGCCGAAGACGGCCTCGTCATGGGGAATACGCGACCAGCCGGCGAAGGCATGGCTAGGCGACGCGGGTAGGACCACGAGGGCGAAGGCGAGGCTGATCGAGACGCCCGCCGCAACGGCCGCGCCGCGGACGCCGGGCCCCCGCATGGCACCGATCATCGGCCCCTCCTTGTCCGGCGACGACCCCTCCAGATGGGGGCACTCGAGTAGAGCCGCCGACCCACACCGATCCTCGCACAACGAGCCGTCCGGCTCAATCGGAGGGTAAACCGACGCGCGGCCTAGTCCTGCCTGGGGATGTCGAACTCCTCCAGCCGAACCGCCTGCCCCGCTCCCCCGTAATACTGGCCGTCCCATTCCTCATACCCGAAGGTCGGGAAGAGGTTGGCTTTGGCCTCCTCGGTCGGCTCGATCGTCACGCTCCTGTAGAGCGGCAGCCCCGTCCCGGCGGGGATGAGCTTCCCGATGATGACGTTCTCCTTGAGCCCGAAGAGCACGTCGGCCCTTCCGCCCAGGGCGGCCTCCGTCAGCACCCTCGTCGTCTCCTGGAAGGACGCCGCGGACAGCCAGGACTCGGTGGCGAGGGACGCCTTGGTGATGCCCATGAGCTCCGGACGCGCCGAGGCCGGCTTCCCCCCGGAGTTGACGACCTCGTGGTTCGCCTCTTCGAATCGGCCGCGCTCGACCAACTCGCCCGGCAGCAACTGGGTATCGCCGGAGTCGAGGACCGTGACCCGGCGGAGCATCTGCCGGACGATGACCTCGATGTGCTTGTCGTGGATCTCCACCCCCTGGGAACGGTAGACCTCCTGGACCTCGTCGACCAGGTGCTTCTGCGTGGCCCGGGGCCCGAGCACGCGAAGCACGTTCTTGGGGTCGACGGCTCCGGCCACCAGCTGCTGGCCGACCGCGACCTCGTCGCCGTCCTGCGGGAGCAGCCGGGCCCTCTTGGTGACCGGGTACTCGATCGGTTCCCCACCGTCCGCCGGAGTGACGATCAACCGTCGGGTCGCCTCGGAGTCGTCGACCGTCAGCTTTCCCGGGAGCTCCACGATGGGGGCCTCGCCCTTGGGGGTCCGGGCCTCGAAGAGCTCCTGAACCCGGGGGAGGCCCTGGGTGATGTCCTCGGCGGACGCCACCCCGCCGGTGTGGAAGGTCCGCATCGTCAGCTGGGTTCCGGGCTCGCCGATGGATTGGGCGGCAATGATCCCGACGGCCTCGCCGATGTCGACGAGCTCGCGGGTGGCGAGCGAGCGGCCGTAACACATGGCGCACGTCCCCACCTTGGACTCACACGTCAAGACCGAGCGAACCTTGACCTCCGACACCCCGGCGGCGATGAATTGATCGATCAGGGCGTCCCCGACGTCCTGGCCGGCCTTCGCCAGCACCTTGCCCTTGGCATCGGTGACGTCGACGGCCAGGGTCCGGGCGAAGACGGACGTCGCCACCCGATCGTGCTTGACGACCTCGCCGGATTCCTCCGTCGTGATGGGCATGTTCAGGCCTCGGTCGGTCCCGCAGTCCCTCTCCCGGATGATGACGTCCTGGGACACGTCCACGAGCCTCCGGGTCAGGTATCCGGAGTCGGCGGTCCGCAAGGCGGTGTCGGCGAGACCCTTACGAGCGCCGTGGGTCGCGATGAAGTACTCGAGGACGCTCAGGCCTTCGCGGTAGTTGGACTTGATCGGACGGGGGATGATCTCGCCCTTCGGGTTGGCCACGAGGCCGCGCATTCCGGCGATCTGGCGAACCTGCATCCAGTTGCCTCGGGCTCCGGACCCCACCATCGCGTGGACGGTGTTGCGTTCGGGGAAGTTCTCCCGCATCGCCTTATCGACCTCGTTGGTCGCCTGCGTCCAGATTTCGATGAGTTCTTGACGGCGTTCGTCGTCCGTGATCAGGCCGGTG
>CAYTLH010000194.1:0-6939 GCA_964438525.1 uncultured Demequinaceae bacterium
CACTGACTTCGAGCACTCGGACGTGACTATCGCCTTCCATTTTGCTGCCCGAAAGGTGGCAAACCATCATGTGGTACTCCGAGATCGAGAAGAGGGGCCCGGCCGAGATTGCTCCCCTCCTCGGCCTGAGAGCGAACGATGCCACGGCCCTCGCCTGACGCGCCCGTTCAGCACTCAGGGAGGCCTTTCTCCACCATCGCCTGACCACGACCCAAGACATCGCCTGCCTCTCGGTTATCGACAACCTCCCTAGCTACGTCAGAGGTGAGCCAGGCAAGGGCGAATGCTCGCGAACCAAGGCCCACCTCGCCACCCGCAAACGGTGCGACCTCCTCGTCCCCGAACTCGAGGACATCAACCATGCCCCATACACCTGAGACCGGATTGCGCTCCCACATGCGACGCTCACCAGAACGGGGCATCCTGCGCATTAACGCCATAGGTCCTAGGCTGTAGACATGGTACGTCCGCCCGAGGATGATCTGGGCAAGACGCGGGGGACAACCCGGACACCCAAAAAGGCAGCCGCCTCCAAGGCGCCGCAGTCTTCACGACCGACGTCAGCAGCGGATGCCCAAACGCCTGAAACGGTCATCGCGAATATGGATCCCCACCTAGCGGCAATAACCGGATCCATCCCCTTCATCACGTGGATAGCGGCCCCGGACGGTGCGTTCGAATACTTCAATGACGCCTTGGTGCGCTTCACCGGATGCTCGCCCGAATCACTCCTGGGCGATCGATGGCTTTCCACGATCCATCCGGACGACCGCCCCGCTGTTGTCGCAGACTGGGAGGCCTCCATCGCGACCGGCGACCCGTACGAGGTCGAGTGCCGGATTCTCGGGACGGACGGGGAGTATCGATGGCACCTTGTCCGAGCCGAGAAAGTGCTCGGGGATGACGGCCGTGTGCTGCGCTGGTGGGGCACCGCCGTCGACATCCACGAACGCTGCTTGCGTGAGGCTCACATGAGACAGCTTGCGTCCGATCGCGAGGCGGTCCTGGGCAAAATGGCCGAAGGCGTCTATACGCTCGACCGCGAGTTTCGCTTCACCTACGTCAACAGTCGCGCGGAGGCTCTCCTCGGCCACACAGCCAAGGCCCTCATCGGGAACGTCCTGTGGGACGTTCTGACTGAAATGCGAGACTCGGCCCTCGGCCTCATGCTCATCCGCGTCCTTGAGACCGGGCAATGCGAACGGCTCCTCGACTACCCCGGGGCGGACGACACGTCATTCGACATTTGGGCCTCCGCGTTACCGGATGGCCTGGTGGTCCACCTTCATGACATCACCGAGGTCAAGGCCCTCTCTGGGCAACTCGTCGCCTCCCAGCGGCTGGAGGCCCTCGGGCAATTAGCCGGGGGAATAGCCCACGACTTCAACAACCTCCTGACCGTCGTCATGGGAGCAGCCCAATCCCTTGAGGAGGAGGCTCACCTGAGCTCGACGAGCCGCGAGATAATCGACCTCGTCAATCAAGCGGCCGTCAGCGGTTCCGAACTCACGCACCGCCTGCTCGCGTTCGCGAGACGACAGCCGCTTGTTCCTCAGCCCATCGACGTCAGCCGACACGTGGGCAACCTTATCCCCTTGCTCAAGCGAACACTTGCTGAGGGAATCGAGTTGTCGTCGAACCTGGCGCGAAACCCTCCCTTGGCCCTCGCCGACCCTGGGCAGTTCGAGAGCGCCCTCCTCAATCTCACCATCAACGCCCGCGACGCCATGCCCGATGGCGGGATGTTGGAGTTTGAGACAAGCACGATCGAGATCGACGAGGAGTCTCCAGTCGGCTACGGGGACACGCCGCCCGGAACCTACGTGGTCGTCTCTGTGAGCGATACCGGCGTGGGCGTCCCCCCCGAGAATATGAGTCGGCTCTTCGATCCGTTCTTCACGACCAAGTCGCTCGACAAGGGCTCGGGGCTGGGCCTGCCGATGGTGTTGGGATTCGCCAGGCAATCCGGCGGCAACGTTACGGTGCACTCCAAGCTGGGACGTGGAACGACGGTTCGTCTGTACCTGCCCGTGGTCGCGACGGAGATTCCCCAGGACACGGAGAGTTGGTTGGAGCCCGAACCCTTGGTTCGAGGCACCGGACACGTGCTCTTGGCGGAGGGCAGCGAGCTCCTCCGGCGGTTCACGACGGACTGTCTCATCGCACGTGGGTATCACGTAACGAGCGTCGGATCGGGACCCGAGGCTATGCGGGCTCTCGATACGATCGACCGCATCGACCTGCTCTTCACCGACGTGATCATGGTTGGCGGGATGACGGGTCGGCAATTGGCGGCAGAGGTTCTTGCGCGAAGACCCGGTACGCCGGTGTTGTACACCTCCGGGTACACAGAGGAGGTCCTCATGCACGAAGGACAACTCGACCCGGACATGGTCCTCCTCGCCAAACCCTACTCGATGCGGCGACTACTGGAGGCAATCCAACGACATCTCCCCCCTCCGCAGAAACCTCCGAAAAGACCGGGGACGAACGGCCCTAAGATTGAATCTCAGTAATCGTGGAGACCGAGATGGGCGATTTGGACATCAATTGGGCGGGCCTCGCCCCCATCCTCATACTCGTGTTCGCGTTTCTCGTGTACTGCATCGTCGACATCGCCCGTCACGAAGTCCGCCACCTTCCCAAGTGGGCGTGGGTCCTCGTGTGTCTGGCGTCCATCCCACTGGGCGCCATCGTCTATCTGCTCGTCGGGCGGGACCCCGGGCACTCGACATGATCTCGACCACATCCCTCACCAAGAGATACCGGGACACCGTCGCCCTCGACGATGTCGGCCTTCATGTCGCCCCCGGGTCGATCTACGGCCTCGCGGGCCCGAACGGCGCCGGCAAGACCACGCTCCTGGGGATACTCGCGGGCCTCCGCCGCCCAACCTCCGGAGAGGTATCCCTCGATGCCGAATCCGGCGAGGTGGCCGTCCTCCCCGACACCCCCCGCTTCGACCCGTGGCTGACGGGGAGGGAGGTGGTCGTCCTCGCCCAATCCCTCGTCGCCCCGGACCTGGACCGGGCGGACGAGGTCCTTGCCGATACCGGCCTGACCGATGACGCCCGTCGAAGGGTCGGCGGATACTCGAGGGGCATGCTCCAGAGGCTGGGGATCGCCGCCACCCTCGTCGGCAAGCCCCGCCTCGTCCTCCTCGACGAACCGGCGTCCGCCCTCGACCCCGGAGGACGCCGAGAGGTCCTTGACCTCATCGCCCGCCTCCGCGGCTCGGCCACCGTCCTGTTCTCCAGCCACATCCTCGCCGACGTCCAGGAGGTGTGCGACACCGTCGGAATCCTCGACCGGGGACGACTCCTGTTCGAGGGGCCGCTCAAGGACCTACTGGTCGGTTCGGCCGTCCCCCGTTATGTCGTGCATGTCAGGGGCGAGGCCGAGCCCGTGGCCGCCCGGCTCCGACAGACCTCCTGGGTGGTGTCCGTCGAATGCGAATCCGAGGGAGTCCTGATCCTCGAGGTCGCCTCCGTCGCCAAGGCCGAATCGAGTCTCGCTCGGGCCCTGGCCGACGCGAAGGCGATCGTCGCCTCCTACGCCCCCGAGGAGGTCTCTCTCGAGCGGGCCTTCCTCGAACTCACGGGAGGGCGGAAAAGATGAGCCTCGTGCGACTCGAAATCCTCCGGCTGATGCGCACCAGCCGGTGGCTCATCCTCGGGGCCGTATACGTGGCTTTCGGGTTGGTGGGCCCCCTGGCCGCCCGGTACATGAAGGAGCTCCTCGACGTGGCCGGGGGAGACATGGAGGGGGTCGTCATCGAATTCCCCGACCCCGTCCCGGCCGACGGCATCATCCAATACGTCAACAACGCCGTCCAGGTCGGTGTTCTCGTCACCGTCATCGTGGCGGCGGGCGCTCTCGCCTTCGACTCCATCGCCGAGATGGGGGTCTTCCTTCGCACGAGGGTCGGAAACGTCTGGCGTATCCTCGCCCCCCGCCTCGCCGTGCCCTTCCTCGCCGCGTCCGGCGCCTTCACGCTCGGAGCGCTGGCCGCGTGGTACGAGACCGCGGTGCTTCTCGGCTCCCTCGACGCGGGCGCCGTGACGTTGGGAATAGCCCTCGGAATCCTGTTCCTGGCGTTTGTCGTCGCGGTCGTCGCGGTCGTCGCCCAATGGGCCCGGACCATGGTGGCCACGATCATGACCTCCCTCGTCGTGCTGATTTCGCTGCCCATCATCGGCATCGCGGACGTCGTGGGCCGCTGGCTTCCGACCCGACTGGGGGGAGCGCTGGCGGACCTCGTGGGCGACGCCACGGCCGGTGACTATGCCGGCCCGGCGGTGGTGGCTTTCGCCTCCCTCCCCCTGCTGATATGGCTGGCCGTGGCCGGTGCGCGGCGCCGGGAAACCTAGAGGTCGAAGCGTTTCGGCCGCCCGGCGCCGAAGAATCGGACATATTTCGCAGTTTTCCCATCCCACTGTTGTGGCGTATGTCTCGTTCACTGGGGCAATGTGATCAACTCAACAACCCGCGCCTTGCACCGGCGTCATGATCCTCCCGACTATGGAAGTGGAAGTCCCACGACGAAGTGGAGAGGACCATGAAAGAGGTATCGGCAGGCAGTTGGACCCAGGAGTCCAGCGACGCGGAACTGATCGCGGCCGTCCGTGTCGGCGACTCAGCCGCATTTGGATCGCTATTCGAACGCCACGGGAACGCGGCCGCCCGGGTGGCGACCAAGTACTCGCTGGTGCCCAGCGATGTCGACGACATTGTGTCCGAATCCTTCGCGCGGGTGCTGAAGGTCCTCCAGGAAGGGGGAGGCCCCGACCTCTCCTTCCGCGCCTACCTGTTCACGGTGGTGCGCCGGACCGGGCTGGAATTCATTAGGAAAGACAAGCAGGTCCGCCCGAACGAAGACATGACGGTCCACGACGAGGCCGTGGGATACTCCGCCTCCTGCGACGAGGAATCCGTCGCCGAGTTCGAAGGCTCGCCCGTGGCGGTCGCCTTCAGGTCGCTGCCCGAAAGGTGGCAGTCCATCCTGTGGTACACGGAGATTGAAAAGCGGACGCCCGCCGAGGTCGCCCCCCTACTCGGCCTGAGCGCGAACGGGGCGGCGGCCCTCGCCTACCGCGCCCGCTCCGCGCTTCGAACCGCGTACCTTCAGCATCACCTGGCGACAACCGACGACACCGCATGCCTGTCCGTCTTCGACCTCCTGTCCGGATACGTCCGGGGCGAGTTGAGCAAACGGGACTGCTCCCGGGTCAAGACCCACTTGGGTGCGTGCAAGCGCTGCTCCGCCCTCGTCGAGGAACTGGGGGACGTCAAGCACGCCCTATGCGCGTAGGCCAGAGCCGCGCGAAAGCGATCGCGGCCCTGTGGTATTCGTCACAGGGTCGTTCTGCGCATTTCCGCCCCCGGTCCTAGACTGGCGGCATGGGACCTCCACCCAAGGGAGGCGTGGACGGGGGTCGGGCGAAGAAGGCCGCTCGGGCACCCAAAGGGTCCTCCGTGCCCCGGAAGGAAAAGACAACCAAACCGACCACGAAGACCCGAGCCCCACAGACGGACGCCACTCCCGTCCTCGACGACCACGAGCACTTCACACAACTCGCCCGGAGCCTTCCCTTCGGCATGTGGATCGCCTCCCCGGACGGAGCGAACGAGTACATCAACGACGCCTTTGTGGAGTTCACCGGGATCGACCTCGACTCCCTCCTGGGCGAAGGCTGGGCCTCGACCATCCATCCCGACGACGCCAAACGGGTCCTGTCCCGCTGGAGAGAATCCCTCGAAACCGGGAATCCCTACGAGATCGATTTCCGCATCAGACGCCACGACGGCGAATACCGCTGGCACAAGGCCCACGCCAAGGCGGAGTACGACGACGGCCGCCTCGTCCGATGGTGGGGAACGGTCGTCGACATCCACACCCTCAAGACCCTGCAGAAGGAAGCCGCCGAATCCGCTGCCGACCGAAAAGACATCCTCGAGAGCATCGGCGATGGGTTGGTCACGTTCGACCGTGACTTGCGTTTCACCTATCTCAACAAGAACGCCGAAGACCTGATGGGCCTATCCGCCGTTGACGTGCTCGGCAAAGTAGTGTGGGACGTGGTTCCCCAGGTCAAGGGAACCCCCACCGAGGCGGCGCTGCTCCGGGTCCTGGAAAAGGGGAAACCCGAACGCATCGCCAATCTGCCAACGCGCTTTGGGAACTTCTACGACATCGGCATCAGTCCCAGCCCGGATGGCCTGACGGCCTACATCCGAGACATGACCGAGATCAAGGTGCTTTCGGACCAGCTCGCCATCGCCCACCGGCTCGAGGCCATCGGGCAATTAACCGGGGGAGTCGCCCACGACTTCAACAACCTCCTCACGGTCGTCATGGGGGCGGTCGAGTCCCTGTCCATGGAGGAGCACCTCAGCCCCGCGGGCCAGGAAATGATCGACCTCGTCTCCCAGGCGGCCGTCCGGGGATCCGAACTCACCCACCGCCTGCTGGCGTTCGCCCGGCAGCAGCCGCTCGACCCCCAGGCCATCAACGTCAGCCAGCACGTCACCAGCATGATCCCGCTCCTGAAACGCACGCTCGGGGACGAAGTCGAGGTCCACTCGGTCCTCCGACGGGGCCTTCCCCCCGCCCTCGTCGACCCCGGACAGTTCGAAAGCGCCCTCCTCAACCTCGCGATCAACGCCCGGGACGCCATGCCGGACGGGGGTCTCCTGGAACTCGAGACCGGGGTCACGGAACTCGACGAGGACTATGCCGCCACCCACGGCGACGTCAGGCCCGGGAAATACATCATCGTCTCGGTGGGCGACACCGGGATCGGCATCGCCCCCGAGCACATGGAGCGGCTATTCGACCCCTTCTTCACCACCAAACCGGTCGGGCAAGGGTCGGGCCTGGGACTGGCCATGGTCTGGGGGTTCGTCAAGCAGTCGGGCGGCCACGTCTCCATCTACTCC
>CAYTLH010000195.1:0-9041 GCA_964438525.1 uncultured Demequinaceae bacterium
CGAAGACCTGAAGCGCCATCGTGAATCCAAGGCCGGCCGCCAGAAGCTTGCCGAACCCGTCTCGCACTCCCAGGGCGGTCCGGAGTGCCCTCTCGATGAGGATGAGGTACAAGCAGAGGATCGCGAGCAGCCCGACGAGGCCAAGCTCCTCCCCCAAAGACGCGATGATGAAATCGGATTCCGCGAAGGGGACCTGGGTTGGCATGCCCTCACCCAACCCGGTGCCGAAGAGTCCCCCGTTGGCGAGGCCGAAGAACCCACGGACGAGTTGCTCCGATCCTCCGGGGCTGCGGGAGTAGACTTCGGGATCGAGGGCGTGAAACCAAATGTCGTATCGGTTGGACACATGCTCGAACACGACCCCGGCGACGACGGCCCCGGCGAGGAAGAGGGCAAGGCCCAGAACGACCCAACTGGCCCGGGCCGTCGCCACGTACAGCATTGCCAGGAATAGCCCGAAGAATAGGAGGGAGGTACCCAGGTCGCGTTGGTAGATGAGCACGGCAAGGGAGGCGAGCCAGGCCACCGCGAGCGGGCCGAGATCTCGGCCGCGGGGGAACCGAAGGCCGAGGAATCGGGGACCCGCGAGGGCGAGGGAGTGTCGGTTGGAGACGAGGTATCCGGCGAAGAAGACGGCGAGGAGGATCTTGGCGAGCTCCGCCGGTTGGAAGGAAAGGCCGGCGAGGTCGATCCACAGGCGAGCCCCTCTCCGCTCGACCCCCAGGCCCGGGACGAGCGGCAGCAGGAGGAGCCCGAGTCCAAGGATCATGGCGGTGTAGGTGAATCGGCGGATCAGCCTGTGGTCCCTCAGCCAGATCACCACGGCGACGGCCACCGCGACGGACAGGACGGTCCATAAGCACTGGCGGGCGGCGAACGAGGTGGGGTCGGCGGTGCCTTCCCGCGCCAGGTCTAGGCGGTAGATCATGGCAAGGCCGAGCCCATTGAGCGTGAGCGTCACGGGAAGAAGCACCGGGTCCGCGGTTGGCGCCCAACGTCGGAGGGCGAGGTGGAAGCCACTTGCCACGACGAGCGTTCCGATACCGAAGAGGTAGACCTCCGGGCGAAGGCTTCCCGTGGCCCCGAGTCCGACGAGGGCATAGGCCGAGGTCACGAGAACGACTGCGACGGACAGGAGGATGGCCTCGGACCGACGACTACCCCGCACCTTGACGTCGGCGATGATCGCCACTAGCCGAAGCCTCCGAGATCATGGACGATCTCCCACGCCTCCTCGAGCGACGAGCTTCGGATCGTTTCGAGGATGCTGTCCTGTTCGAAGGGTTCGAGATCGTCGAGATCGAGACCCGTATCGTCGGTCACAAGGGAGGACAGGTGGAGCGGGCCGACGCTTTGGGGGATGCCCCGATAGATCGCCACCTGGCCCTCGTGTTCACCCACGTAGTACTGGCCTTGGGTCCAGGTGTAGGCGGCGAAGGTACCGAGGAAGACAACGAGGAAGGCTATACCGGGGATGACCCACGGCCGGGTCCGAAGCCACGCGAGGGACAGAGGACGGGCGTCATGGTCGTCGTCGGATTCGTCCTCCTGTTTCGATGCCTTGGCGGCCGGGGTTCTGGAGGAGCGCTCGCGGGCCGAGGGGGCCTTCTTCCGTCCGATCGAGGCGGCACCGACGACCTCGGCGGTGGTGGAGGACAACGAAGACGACGAGTCCACGTCGACCACGTCCGCGACGATGCAGGTGACGTTATCCGGGGCTCCCGCGGTCAGGGCAAGGGCGACGAGTTGATCCGCGCATGCACCCGGATCCTCGATGTCCTTGAGGGTCTTCGACAGGGTCGGCCGGCTGACGAGGGAGCTCAGCCCGTCCGTGCACAGAAGCCATCGATCCCCGGATCGAGTTTCCCGCGCCGAGATGTCGATTGGCACATCGGCGTCGACGTCTCCGAGGACCCGGAGGAGCATGGACCGTTTGGGGTGATTCTCGGCGTCGGCGGCGCTGATCCGACCGGTGTCGACGAGGTGCTGGACGAAGGAATGGTCGGTCGTCACCTGGTCCAGGGTTCCGTCCCGGAGGAGGTAGGCGCGCGAGTCGCCGATATGGGCCAGGGCGACCGTGCTGTCCGAACGCAGGATGGCCGTCACCGTGGTTCCGAGGCCGCTGAGCTCAGGATCGTTCTGGGCCCTCGCGACGATCTCGGTGTGCGCGTTGGAGAGGGCCTCCTTGAGGGCTTCGACGGCTTCGTCTTGGCCGATGGCCTCGTCGTCCAGGCCCGCGAGGGCGCCGACGGCCAAGGAGGAAGCGATATCCCCCCCGGCTGCCCCTCCCATGCCGTCGGCCACCACGAGGAGTTGAGGGCCCGCATAGGCCGAATCCTGGTTGACGTTCCGGAGAAGCCCGATGTCGGAGCGGGTGGCGAAGGAGAAGGTCAGGTACATCTACTCCCTCACCTCCACTTCCGTTGCGCCCAGGCGAATCCTCGTCCCGGGCGTGGCCTCGACGGGGTCATACACCCGGGCGTCCTCGATGTAGGTCCCATTCGTCGAGCCCAGGTCTTCAATCCACCAGGACTCACCCTCACGATAGACCCGGGCGTGCCGTGCGGAGCAGTAATCGTCGTCGATGACGAGTGTCGATGTGGGGGCACGGCCGATGGTGACGGGGGCCTCTCCCAAAGGAATGGTCGTTCCTTCGAGCGGGCCCTCCGTCACCGTCAGAAGCAGTTTTCGGCCCGGGGGTTTGGCCCGGGGGCCCGAGCCCTTGACGCCGGTGGACTGGCGGGTGGGGGCGGCTGTCCGTCCCCGAGTCCTGCCGATGGAGGAAAGCCCCCGCCCCCGTCGGATGATCCGGGTCCCGTAGATGTCCGCCCTCAAGACGGCAACCGCCATCAGGACCAGGGACCACAGGAGAACCAGGAATCCGAGCCTCACGATCGTGAGCGAGAGTTGGCTCATTGCGCATCGCCCTGCGAGGGAAGCCCGTCCCAGTACATGATGGTCGTCCGACCGATGGTGATGGCGTTCCCGTCGAGGAGGGTGACCTCCTTGACCCGTTGGTCCTCGACGAAGGTTCCGTTCGTCGATCCGAGGTCCGTCAGGATGGTTCCGTATTCCGTCACCTCGAGTTTGACGTGTTTCCTGCTGACGCCCGTGTCGGGGACGACGATGTCGGCTTCGCTTCCTCGCCCGATGATCGTCACCTCCCCGGTCAGGTGGTATCGCTGCCCCCCGATGTCAATAAGGGGGTGGCGGGAGTCTTGGGTCGTCGGGACGGCCGGGGCGGCAGATCCCCGGCTCGTCCGGGACGAGACCACGAACCGGCCCGTGGAAAGGGCTTCGTCGATGAAGAACCGGACGAGTACCGCGCCGACGAAGGAATACCTTTGGAAGGTGGCGTGATCGCGTAGGGCGTCCTCGAACTCCTTTCGCAGGGCGTCCTCGCCGAAGGCGACGATGGAGGCATGGTCGGTCGAGCTGAGGCGGATGTCGTATTCGTTGGGGATGACCGTCCGGTTGAGGTCCACGTCCGCGGCCTTGGCATCCGCCTCTTTTCGCAAGGCGGCGGAGAGTTCGACCGGCTTGACCCCGGACTTGAAGGTCTTCGCGAAGGCCGTCGACATGACGTTTTCGACGCCCTTTTCGAATCGGTTGAGCAGTCCCATAGGGGAATCGTATCCGGAGGGCCTTCCGTGTTAGAGTCTTGCGGCACGCGCGAGTGGCGGAATTGGCAGACGCGCACGGTTCAGATCCGTGTACCCGCAAGGGTGTGGGGGTTCAACTCCCCCCTCGCGCACCACTCGTTCCCGGCGGTCCGAGCCGCCCCTTACCCTGGGCGATTCCCTTCCCCTCGGGCCTACTCCCAGCGGCTTCGCTTGAGGCCGGGGACGGGACCATCATCCCTCCGCCGAAGATAGTCGCTCGCGAGTTCTTCCCAACGGTCGGTCTCGTTTCCGTGGACGCGGGCCAACGTCGCGGTGATCAGCGTCATGAGCCCGAATAGGAGGCACAGCCACATGAAGGATTCCATCAGGCCCTCTTGGTGGGGGACGAAGCCCTCGCACACGTCGTCCACGCAGGTGTATCCCCCTGCGAACACCCTCCAGCAGGCCGCCCATAGCACGGTGACGATGAGGAGACCCGTCCGCGTGGTCTCCAGCCGAACCTGACGTCGACGCCGGGAGGCCAGGATCTCCGTCCCGGTGTTCTTGGAGAAGAAGAGTCGGTCGGAACGGTCGGCCCGGGAGTACAAGAAAGAGCCGATCGTGAGGAGGGACGTGCCGGTGGCCAGAAGAACGACGGCGGTGATGGCGCCACTCGGGGGATGGACGGAACCCAACTCCTTGAAGGTGACGACGAATAAGCCGATCCCGAATCCCAATACCCAGCCTCCGACGACCCTCATCACCTGAGGCGGGGTGGTATCGACGTATCCCGCTCGCCCATTTTTCACGGTTTCACTGTATTCCGTCGGCGCTACGCTGGGGCACTATGGTCGACCGTGCGTTTCCCGAGCCGAGAGTCGACATCGTCGTGGTGACCTACAAGTCGGGAGACGTTCTGGAGGGATTTCTCGATTCCATCGGAGACAGCCCCGAGAGGGCATCCGTGACGGTGGTCGATTCGGCTTCGGGGGACAGATCGGCCAAGACCATCGCCAAGAGACGACGGGCACGGTTCATCGGCCTACCCGATAATCGGGGCTACGGGGCCGCCGCCAATGCCGGGGCGGCGTCGGGGGCCGCCCCCTGGATCGCCCTGTGCAATCCCGACATCGTCTTCTCTCCCGGCGCGATCGAGGCCTTGGTCGGTGCCGGGGAGGACAGCGACGATATCGGAGCGGTCGGACCGCTCATCCGGGACGAGAAGGGCGAGATCTATCCCTCGGCACGACCCCTGCCGTCGTTGGGGATGGGGATCGGACACGCGACCCTGGGTCGGATTTGGCCCCGCAACCCCTGGACTCGGAGGTACCGACATGGCTTGGATCCCGAGTCCGGCCCGGTCGACGTCGGTTGGCTGTCGGGTTCCTGTCTGGTCGTGAGAAGGACGGCCTTCGAGGAGGTCGACGGTTTCGACGAGGGTTTCTTCATGTTCATGGAGGACGTCGACCTGGGCAGGCGGCTCGGCGAAGCCGGGTACCGGAGCAGGTGGATACCGGACGCGAGCGTTGTCCACATCGGCGGGCACAGTTGGAAGTCCGACCCGGAACCGATGATCCGGGCCCACCACGATTCCGTTAGCCGGTTTCTTTCAGTCGCGTACCCGGGGCCGCTGTACGCCCCGTTCAGGGGCATCGCGAAGGTCGGCCTGAGGATACGCGAGGCGATCGAGGTGGCGACAAGCCGCCGGGCTAAGGCAGACTAGCCGCGTGCGAGGCATCATCTTGGCCGGCGGCGCCGGCACCCGGCTCCACCCCGTCACCCTGGGGGTGAGCAAACAGTTGGTTCCGGTGTACGACAAGCCGATGGTCTACTACCCCTTGTCCACGCTCATCCTCGCGGGGATCCGGGACGTCTTCGTCATCACGACCCCGCACGAGTCGGAGGTGTTCCAGCGGTTGCTCGGGGACGGGACGCAGTTCGGGATCTCCATCTCGTACGGCATTCAGCCCGAGCCGAAGGGCCTCGCCCAGGCCTTCACCGTCGGGGCGGACTTCGTGGGGTCGGACCCATGCGCACTCATCCTCGGGGACAACATCTTCTACGGCCCGGGGCTGGGACAGACACTCGACAGATTCACCGACCTTCAGGGGGCGGTCGTCTTCGCCTATCGGGTCGCGGACCCGACCGCGTACGGCGTGGTGGAATTCGACGAGTCCGGCACGGCGGTCTCCCTCGAGGAGAAGCCCGCGAAGCCGCGGTCGAATTACGCCGTTCCCGGCCTGTATTTCTACGACAACGAAGTCCTCGACATCGCCCGAGGCCTGACGCCGTCGGCCCGGGGGGAGTATGAGATCACGGACGTCAACCGGAACTACCTCGACCGGGGTCGGCTCAAGGTTGAGGTGCTCCCCAGGGGAACCGCGTGGCTGGATACGGGGACGTTCGACTCCCTCATCGACGCCGCACAGTTCGTCCAGACCGTCGAGCACCGCCAGGGCATGAGCATCGGGTCTCCCGAGGAGGTTGCCTGGCGGAGGGGGTTCTTGTCGGACGACGATCTCAGGATGCGAGCGGAAGGCCTGTCGAAATCCAGTTACGGGGCCTATCTGATGCGACTGCTCGAACGGGACTGACGGCGAGCCTAAACGGAGTCGAGGAGGGGGCGGGCGGCCTCTCGCCATCGTTCCAGCCAGTTCCCGATGGGCGCCACCCCGATGTCCTCGAGGGCCGAGTGGGAGAGGACCGAATACGAGGGTCGGCGGGCGGGCCTGGGGAAGGTCGCGGAGTCGCACGGAGTGACGACATCGGGCAGCCCGGCCGACGAGACGACTTCCCGGGCGAAACCGAACCAGGACGTCTGCCCCGAGGATGTACCGTGGTAGACGCCCGCGGGGGCGTCCGCCTCGATCAAGCGCAGGATAAGGTCGGCCAGGTCCATCGTCCACGTCGGCTGGCCGACCTGGTCGTCGACCACCCGCACCTTCCCCTGATCACGGGCAATCCGGACGATGGTGGTGGGGAAACACGGGCCGTGCGCCCCGTACAGCCACGAGGTCCGCACGATGAGGGCGTCGGCCCCGGAGTCGAGCACCTCGACCTCCCCCGCGGCCTTCGTCCTTCCGTAGGCGTTGATCGGGTCTTGTTCGGCGGATTCGGGGTAGGGCTCGGAGGCGTCGCCCATGAACACATAGTCCGTCGAGATGTGGACGAAGCGGGCGCCGGTCCGGGCGCACTCCCGGGCCAGGACGCCAACGCCGTGACCGTTGACCTTGAGCGCCTCGTCTTCCCGCCCTTCGGCGGCGTCGACGGCGGCGAAGGCGGCGCAGTTGACGACCACCTCTGCACCGGCGAGGCCGTCTCGGACGGCCGACGGGTCGGTGATGTCCAGGGTGTCCTGGTCGGAAACGACGACGGAGGCTCCCCGACCACGAAGAGTGTCGACGAGGTCGGTGCCGAGCATGCCGTAGGCCCCGGTGACATGCCAGGCGGCGGTGTCGATCTGCACACGGCAAGCGTAGCCGCCCGGGCGGGTAGGCTGGAGCGGACCGAAGGAGGACGTGGTGCAGTACAGGGCCCTCGAGATCGAAGGGGCTTGGGAAATCACCCCCCGCCAATATCCCGACGAGAGGGGACTCTTCCTCGAGTGGTTCAAAGCGGAGACGTTCGTGGGTGAGATCGGCAGAGGTCTCGCGTTGGCGCAGGCCAACCTTTCCGTATCCGCCGTCGGGGTGATCCGGGGGATCCATTTCGCCGACGTCCCCCCCGGACAAGCGAAGTACATCACGTGCCCGAAGGGGGCCGTGTACGACGTCGTCGTCGACATCCGGGTGGGTTCCCCGACCTTCGGAGCGTGGGACGCCATCATCCTCGACGACAAGGATCGGCGGGCGGCGTTCCTGAGCGAAGGGCTCGGGCACGTGTTCATGTCGCTCGAGGACGGATCGACCGTCGCCTACCTGTGCTCCACCCCGTACAACCCCTCCGGCGAGCACGGGATCGATCCGTTCGACCCCGCGATTGGGATCGACTGGCCCGGGGAGGCTCGCGACGGTTCCCCGCTTCCTCGCCTTCTGTCAGACAAGGACGCGGGAGCGCCGACGCTCGCCGAGGCGCGGATGTCGGGTCTCCTTCCGACCATCGAGGCGACGCGAGAATTCAGGAGGTCGTTGTGAAGGTCCTGGTCACCGGGGGCGCCGGATTCATCGGATCGAACTTCGTCCGTTTGACCCTCGATACCCGTCCCGAGGACTCGGTTACGGTCCTGGATGCCCTGACCTACGCCGGAAATGCCGAGTCCCTCCCCGATGACAAGCGGGTGTCCTTGGTCGAGGGGAACATCGCCGATCCCGACGTGGTAGACGACCTCGTACGCGACGCGGACGTCGTGGTCCATTTCGCCGCGGAGTCGCACAACGACAACTCTCTCGAGGCTCCCTGGCCCTTCGTGCACACCAATCTCGTCGGGACCTTCACCTTGGTGGAGGCGGCCCGTCGGCACAAGGTGAGGTTCCATCACATCTCCACGGACGAGGTGTACGGGGACCTCGAACTCGACGACCCCGCCAAATTCACGCCCACGACGCCCTACAGCCCGTCCAGCCCCTACTCGGCCACAAAGGCCGGCTCCGACCACTTGGTTCGGGCGTGGGTGAGGTCCTTCGGGATCGAGGCGACCATATCCAATTGCTCGAACAACTATGGCCCTTTCCAGCACCCGGAGAAATTCATCCCCAGGCAGATCACCAACGTCATCGACGGGGTGCGGCCGAAGCTGTACGGGTCTGGCCTCAACGTCCGGGATTGGATCCACGTGGACGACCACAACTCGGCCGTCTGGACCATCATCGACCAAGGCAAGGTCGGGGAAACCTACCTCATCGGAGCCGACGGCGAAATCGACAACAAGACCGTCATCGAGATGATCCTCGACGAGATGGGTCAGCCCAAGGACGCCTACGATCATGTCGCCGACCGTCCGGGCCATGACCTCCGATACGCCATCGACGCCACCAAACTACGTGAGGAACTCGGGTGGAGTCCGCGCTACCAGGACTTCGCCTCCGGGCTGGCGGACACCGTCTCCTGGTACCGGGAGAACGAGGCCTGGTGGAGGAAGAAGAAGGCGGAAGCCGAAGCCAGGTACGACCGCTTGGGACGCTAGCCGCCTCGGGCGATCCGCTCGATGACGTCGATTTGTTCGAGGGCCTTCGCTCGAACCCCCGGAAGGCGCGCCCGGATCTGCCGTCGAATCGCGACCTTGGTCCGGTCGAGTTCCGTGAGCCTCTCACGGAACACCTCAGGCGTCACCTCGTCACTCGCCACGGCCCAGTCCGTCAGCCCGAACATGTCGAGAACCTCGCGGTACTTGTGGCTCCACCCGATGACGAGGGTCGGGATCCCCGTCGCGAGCGATGACACCATGGCGTGGAAGCGGGAGGCGACGAACATGTCGCACCTTCCGATGAGGTGCCTGAGGAT
>CAYTLH010000196.1:0-2844 GCA_964438525.1 uncultured Demequinaceae bacterium
GTGGTATTCGTGAGGACGGCCGAGATGTCGGTCATCTCCGCCCGCCCGGTTTCGGGATTGAAGGTCGCGCCGACGGGGTGCTGCATCCACGAGTTGGCGGCGAGGATGAAGTAGGCGCTGGCGACGGTTCCGAGGGAGAACAGCCAGATGCAGGCCAGGTGGAGTCTCTTGGACAGGCGATCCCACCCGAAGATCCAGAGCCCGAGGAAGGTGGATTCGAGGAAGAAGGCGACGAGGGCTTCCATGGCGAGGGGGGCGCCGAAGACGTCTCCCACGTACCGCGAGTAACCCGACCAGTTCATACCGAACTGGAACTCCTGGACCAGGCCGGTCGCCACCCCGAGGACGAAGGTGATCATGAGGAGTTTGCCGTAGAACCTCGTGAGCCTGAGCCAGGAGGGCTTGCCGGTGCGGACCCACGCGGTTTGCATGATCGCGACGAGTACGGACAGGCCGATCGACAGAGGGACGAGGAAGAAGTGATACACGGTCGTGATTCCGAACTGCCAACGGGCCAGTTGCAGGGCGTCCATGCGGCCTCCTCCCGCCTTCGGCGAACGACGGTGCTACCGTTCAAACTAGTTCACATCAGGCGACCCTAACGACGAGTTCCATCCGTGTTTCGGTCGAATGTGACACAATGGGTCCAGGTCCGCACACGACCACGCCGTGTGCCCACCGTGCGACAGACGCAGCGACTTGCGATCGGCCGCCGTGGTCGGGGGTCGTCCCCGGGCATGAGCGGAGGTCCATTGGGCGCCGCTGTCCGCCGCGACCGAGAAGCTTCCGTGGCCCAGGGCCACGACCGACAGAGGTCGGGTGGGGGTGTGGCCCGCCCAGACGTGAGGTACCCGCTGTGAGCGAGGATGAAGTCGTACCCGAAGGCGCCGCTGGCGCCGTTATATTCCAGGCCCCCGAACCGGCCCGGCCCCCCCGTAGGGCTTCGGCGTCGGCGGGGGAGCCCGTCCTGACCCCGGCCAAGGGGCAGGCGAAGAAGAAGTCGCAGACTTCGAAGTCTTCCACCAATAAGAAGGCCCCGGCGTCGAAGTCGAAGTCCGCCAAGTCCACGGCCGCGAAGTCGTCGACATCCACCAAGTCCACGGCCGCGAAGTCGTCGACATCGGCCCCCCCCAAGGGAGCGAAGACCTCCCCCGAGCCCGCCCAGGACTCCTCGTCCGAATCCGGAGCCAAGACCCCTCAAGGGGAGTTGGCCGGTACTGGAGAAGGGACGACGACCGTCCGGCGTCGTCGTCGGGGAAGCCGGGGCCGTGGAGGTCAGTCGTCCACGACGGGAAGGGCCTCCGAAGGGTCTTCCTCGGCCGAGGCATCGGAGGAGTCCTCCTCGACCTCGGGGACGGGGGCCGGGACGCGTCGACGTCGCCGACGGGGAAGCGGCCGCAGCCGCTCATCCTCATCCGGAGACTCCCTGGCCGGTTCGACCCGCTTAGAGGCCAAGCGCCAGCGCCGGAGGGACGGCCGTGAGGCCCGGCGCCCCATCCTGTCGGAGGCGGAGTTCCTCGCTCGCCGGGAGAGCGTCAAGCGATCCATGGTCGTGAGGGAGAAGGAGGGGCGGGTCCAGATCGCGGTCCTGGAGGACGACATCCTGGTCGAGCACTACGTGTCCCACCAGGCCGACCAGTCGATCGCCGGCAACGTCTACCTGGCTCGGGTCCAGAACGTCCTTCCCGGGATGGAGGCGGCCTTCGTCGACATCGGCCCGGGTCGCAACGCCGTCCTGTACGCCGGAGAGGTCAATTGGGACGCCGCGAGCCTCAAGGGCAAACCCCGCAGGATCGAGCTCGCCCTCAAGCCGGGCGACACCATCATGGTCCAGGTGACGAAGGACCCCATGGGGCACAAGGGGGCGAGGGTGACGTCGCAGATATCCCTCGCCGGTCGGTACCTGGTCTTCCTCCCCGGGGGTGGGGTGACGGGGATCTCCCGCCGGCTGCCCGACACCGAACGGACCCGGCTGAAGAAGCTGCTCCGTGAGGTCATTCCGTCGGACGCCGGCGTCATCGTCCGGACCGCCGCCGAAGGGGCGAGCGAGGAGGAACTCCGCGCCGACGTCGAACGGCTCAAGCGGCAGTGGCAGGGCATCGAGGAAGCCGCCAAGGGGGGGAAGGCACCCCAACTGCTTCGGGGGGAACCGGACATGGCCATCCGGGTCGTCCGGGACATCTTCAACGGCGACTTCGAATCCTTGACCATTCAGGGCGAGGACACGTGGAACTCCCTGAGTGCCTATATCGGGCAGGTGGCTCCCGACCTCCTCGGGCGGCTGGATCGCTATACGGGAGATCGGGACGTTTTCGAACAGTCCCGTATAGACGATCAACTCCAGAAGGGCTTGGCCCGGAAGGTGTGGCTGCCGTCGGGTGGTTCGCTCGTCATCGACCGAACCGAGGCCATGACCGTCATCGACGTCAACACGGGCAAGTTCGTCGGCAAGGGCGGAACCCTCGAGGAGACGATGACGCTCAATAACCTCGAGGCCGCGGAGGAGATCGTCCGGCAACTCAGGCTTCGGGACATCGGCGGCATCATCGTCATCGACTTCGTCGACATGCTCCTGGAGTCCAACCGCGACCGGGTGCTTCGGAGGCTCGTCGAATGCCTGAGCCGGGATCGCACCAAGCATCAGGTGGCGGAGGTGACGAGCCTCGGGCTCGTGCAGATGACCCGAAAGCGGGTCGGCCAGGGCCTCGTCGAGGCGTTCTCCGAGACCTGCGGGCACTGCAAGGGCCGCGGCTTCCTCATCCATGGCGAACCCGTGGTCGACCAGGGGGACTCCTCGGGTGACGGGGGTTCGCGCAAGGCGCATCGGAAGGGCGACGACGACCG
>CAYTLH010000197.1:0-6609 GCA_964438525.1 uncultured Demequinaceae bacterium
CGATGGTACTGCACTGGTGACGGTGTGGGAGAGTAGGTCGCTGCCGGACATTCTTTCGCAAAGGCCGCCCTTCGGGGCGGCCTTTGGCGTGTGACGGCACGCGTCCCGTCCCCGACTGACCACCAGCCACCCCCGCATAGACTGTGGGAACCAACTTCATCGGAGGAAAACCCATGGCGGAGAAGAAGGCCGGAGCGCGTGACAGGCGCGTCGAGAGGCCCGCACCACCGCCCATCCCCGACGAGATCAGCTACGGAATGCTCGACCGGAGCGTCCGGGCGCGCCTTCGGTCCTTGAGCAAATCCAACGCCGAGGATGTCGGGCGCCACATCGTCATGGTCGGCCTCCTCCTCGACGAGGATCCCGAACAGGCGTACCTCCACGCCCAGGCGGCCGTGGCCCGGGGGGGACGGGTCGAGGCCGTCCGGGAGGTGGCGGCGTTCGCCGCGTATGCGACGGGACGATACGCCGAGGCCCTTCGCGAGTTCCGAACCGTGAGACGTCTGTCCGGAACCGTCGAGCACCTGGCCATGGAGGCCGACTGCGAAAGGGGCCTCGGGCGACCCGAGCGGGCGGTCACGATCGCCCAATCACCCGAGGCTCAGAAGCTGTCCCCCACGGCGGCGGCCGAACTCACCATCGTTCTCGCGGGGGCCCGGATAGACCTGGGCGACCCCGAGGCCGCCCTTCTCACCCTCACGGGAGTCGACGCCCCGGACGAGGGAACGGCGGCCCGGGTCCGAGAGGCCAAGGTGGAAGTGTTGCGGGCCTTGGGGCGAGACGAGGAGGCAGACGACCTGGCCCGCACCCTCCCCGACTGGGACGCCGACGAGGACATCGTGTACGACCTGGAGCAGGAAACGTGACCGAGACCCTCAAGGGATCCCCGATTCCCCTCGCCCAAGAATTCGACGCCGCCCTCCTCGACCTCGACGGCGTGACCTATCGCGGACCCGAGGGGATACCTTCGGCCGCCCCCGCCCTCCTCGAGGCGAGGGCACTGGGGATGGTCGTCGTCTTCGTCACCAACAACGCCAGCAGGACCCCCGAAGACGTCGCCGGGCACCTCACCAGCCTCGGGATCGAGGCGAAACCCGAGGAGGTCCTGACGTCTGCCCAGGTGGCTGCCACCATCCTCGCGGAGCGGTTCGACCCGGGGGATCGTGTTCTCGTGGTCGGAGGCCCGGCCCTCGCGGCGGAGATCGAGGCGCGGGGGCTGGTCGTCGTCGAGACGGCGGCGGACCGCCCGGCTGCCGTCGTCCAGGGGTGGCACCCGGACGTCGGCTGGACGATGCTCGCCGAGGGTTCCTACGCCGTCGAGGCGGGGGCCCTGTTCTTGGCCACCAATAGGGATTCGACCCTCCCGAACGAGCGGGGCATCGCCCCCGGGAACGGGTCTCTCGTTCAGACGATCGTCACGGCGACGGGTGTTGAACCCGAAAGCGCCGGGAAGCCGGACCCCCGGATGTTCGCGGAGGCCGCCTCCAGGGTCGGGGCCCGGAACCCCCTTGTCGTCGGCGATCGCCTGGACACCGATATCGCCGGGGCCCGGGCCGCTGGGATGGACTCCCTGCTCGTCTTCACCGGGGTTCACGGCGCCCGCGAGGTGATATCCGCCAGCCCGGGCGAAAGGCCGAGCTATCTCGGCGATACCCTCGCGGCGTTGGCCCAACCGCACCCGGAGCCGGAGATCCTCGACGGCGTGGCCAACGTGGGGGACGTTACGGCCCGAATCATCGACGGACGGGTCGTGGTCGAAGGCGACGGGGAGATGGATCGGACGAGGGCCGCGTGCGTGGTTTCCTGGGATGCGGCCGACCGGGGTGGTGAGGGTCACGTTGAGGGCCCACCGGAATCAGGGATACAGTGAGGGCATGGAAGACGAAGATTCTCCCAAGCGGGACAGCATCGGAGAGGTCTCCTTTCCCCCCGAGGTCGAAAAGGCCCTTGACGAGGTTTCCGAGCTTCCGGAGGATCCCGAGGAGCAGGCCGAGTTCTACGACAAGGTGCAGGACGCCTTAAGCGAACGCCTGCAAGACGACTAGCGGGGATGCGGCTCGATCGCGCCCTGGTGGCGCGGGGTTTGGCCCGCTCCCGGGGCCGCGCGCACGACCTCATAGTTGAGGGATCGGTATCCGTCGAGGGCGTCCTCGTGACGAAGGCCTCCACCGCGGTCGAGGACCACCAGGACATCGTCGTCCTCGGAAAGGGCGACGTTTACGTCTCTCGGGCGGCCTGCAAACTCCTGGGGGCGTTGGATGCCTTCGGGACGGACGGACTCGACGTGGACGGCAAGCGTTGCCTCGACGCCGGGGCCTCGACCGGCGGATTCACCCAGGTGCTTCTCGAGCGGGGAGCCTCTCACGTCCTCGCCCTCGACGTCGGCCACGGACAGATGGCCCCCGTCGTCAGAGACGACCCGAGGGTGACCCTGAGGGAGGGGGTCAACGTCCGAGACCTATCCCCGCCCCGGGGGCCGGGGGTCGGCCTCGTCGTCGCCGACCTCTCGTTCATCTCCCTCACCCTCGTCGTCCGGACCCTTGCCCCCTGGCTCGATCCCGGTGGGGACGCCCTCCTCCTCGTGAAGCCCCAGTTCGAGGTGGGGGCGGGGCACGTCAAGGGCGGGATCGTCAGCAGCCCGGACCGGAGGGTCGCGGCCATCGAGGCCGTCGCGAGGGCGGCCGAGGAGGCCGGGTTGAGCATTGCGGGGATCAGGCGGAGCGTCGTGTCGGGTGCGGATGGGAATGTGGAATTCTTCTTATGGGGCGTCAAGACGTGGCAGGCTAAGGGTGCGGCCGAGGAGCGGCCGCACCTAGACGGCGAGGCGTTCGACCTCGAGATCTCAAGGGAGGTGCACGGACTGGCATGACCCGACGAATACTCGTCATCGCGCACCCCGGGCGCCGGCAGGCCGTTCAGGCGGTGGACCTCGCGGTCGACGCGCTCCGCAAGCATGGAACCGAGCCCGTCATGGACTACACGCCGGAGGAGGGAGGGCCCCTGGATGCCGCCCTTGTCCTAGGAGGCGATGGGACGATGCTGCACGCCGCCGAGGTCACCAGGGGCGCCGACGTTCCCCTACTCGGCGTGAATTTCGGTCGCGTGGGCTTCCTGACGGAGGCCGACCGCGACGACGTCGGCACGGCGGCTCAAGCCCTCGCCGAGGGCCGGTTCATCGTCGAGGAAAGGGGGACCCTCGAGGTGACGGCGACCCTTCCAGACGGAACGACGCAGGACGGTTGGGCGCTCAACGAGGTGACCCTCGAGCGGGCGCATCCGCGCCGAACCCTCGAGGTCGCCGTCGAGGTCGACCGTCGCCCGCTCTCAACCTTCGGGTGCGACGGTGTCGTCGTCTCCACCGCCACAGGTTCGACGGCCCACGCCTACTCGGCGGGCGGACCCATACTGTGGCCGAACGTCGACGCCCTCCTGTTCGTCCCCCTGGCCGCCCACGCCCTCTTCTATCGCCCGCTCGTGGTCGGTCCCGACACCGTCATCGGGGTGACGGTCGTCCCCACATCGTCCTCCCCCGGCATCGCCGTGTGCGATGGGGCGAGATCCATCGACGTCCCGCTCGAGGGCGGGATCGAGGTGCGCAAGGGCTCGCACACGATCCACCTCGCCCACCTGACCGACTCGACCTTCACCGAGAGGCTCGTCGAAAAGTTCTCCCTGCCCGTCAAGGGTTGGCGGGGCACCTTCGATCACGGGCACACGGAGGACTGACGTGCTCCACGAGTTGAGCATCGAGAACCTTGGGGTCATTCGCGCGGCTCGGCTCACCCTGGGGAAGGGTCTGACCGTCCTGACGGGGGAGACGGGCGCGGGGAAGACGATGGTGCTGACCGGACTCGGGCTCGTCACGGGGCAGAAGGTGGCGTCGGCGATCGTGAGGGCGGGGGCGGATTCGGCCCTCGCCGAGGCCGTCGTCGACGCGCCGGAGGATTCCGAGGCAGCGGCGATCCTCGCGGAGGCCGGAGTCTTGTTCGACGAGGACGGGACGTTGACGATCTCCCGATCCCTGGGGTCGGCCACGAGGAGCCGAACGATTGTCGGCGGCCGGCAGGTGCCCATGGCGCTCTTGGCCGACTGCGCGGACGATTTCGTGACCGTGCATGGCCAAGCCGACCAGATCAGATTGAGGTCGGCTCCCCGGCAGAGGGAGATGCTCGACCGGTACGCGGGAGACGACCACCTCGCCACCCTGGCGACCTACCGGTCCACGTGGGTGTCCCTCACGGAGGAACGCGAGGAACTCGACAGGCTCGTCAGGGGAGCCGAGGCCGAACGCACCGCGGTCGCCAACATGAGGGACGACCTGGCCGCAATCGAAGCCGTCAATCCCGAGGCCGGGGAGGACCAAGCCTTGGCGGCGGAGGCGACCCTCCTGGAGAACGCCGAAGCCGTCAGGCAGGGGGTTGCGCTGGCGGCCGAGAGCCTGTCCGGGGAGGACGAACGAACCATCCTCTCGGCCATCGAGGGGGCCCGGAAATCGCTGGCGGATGCCGCTCGCCACGACGAAACCCTTCGAGCGTACGAGGAGAGGCTCGTCGAGCACTCTTACGGTTTATCCGACCTAGCGAGCGAACTGACCCGGTACCTGGCAGGCCTCGAGGCGGACCCCGCGAGGCTCGAGGCCGTGCAGACCCGCAGGAGCGACCTCTCGGCCCTATGTCGACGGATCGGACGCGACCTCGACGGGGTCTTGGCCTTCGCGGAAGAGGCCACCCGCAGGGTTGCCGAGCACGATTCCTGGGACGAACGGGTGGAGGCCCGCCGGTCCGAGGTGGCGAGGCTCGAAGCCGAGGTCGCCTCCTTGGCCGAGGCCCTGTCCCGGGGGCGGCGGGGGGCGGCCGGACGCTTGTCCGAGGCCGTCAACGCCGAGTTGGCCCGGCTCGCCATGCCCTCCTCGACCTTCGACGTGGGGGTCGTCCCCGCGGATCCGGGTCCTTTCGGCTCGGACATCATCGAGATGACCCTGTCCGCACATCCCGGAGCACCCCAACGCCCCGTCGCAGAGGCCGCCTCGGGGGGCGAGCTGTCGCGCATTACCCTTGCGCTCGAGGTTTCCCTGGCCGAAGGAACGGCCCCCGAGGGCCACACCTTCGTCTTTGACGAGATCGACGCCGGGGTCGGGGGAAAGGCCGCGATCGACGTCGGGAGGCGCCTAGCCGTCCTTGCCCGGACCCAACAGGTCATCGTCGTCACCCACCTGGCCCAGGTGGCCGCGTTCGCCGACCACCACATCGTCGTCACCAAGGACACCGACGGCGTCGTGACGACATCCGAGGTGCGGGAGGTCACGAGCGAAGACCGGATACAGGAGATCGCCCGGCTCCTGTCCGGACAGGAGGAATCGACGAAGGCCCGGGATCACGCGCTCGAACTGCTCCAGGTTTCCGCGGTTGACCGATAGGCATGGCACGATAAGGGCATGAAGGGAATACCCAAGCTCCCCAAGATGCCCAAACTCCTAAAGATGCCGAAGCGTCGCCCCAAGGAGCAGGACACCTCCATTCGGGGTGCCCTCCGCGTTGATCCCGACCCCATTCGGATCTCCCGCAAGCTGAGAAAGGGCGAGATCGCGGTCATCGAGGCCATGGACCTCGATCAGCGATCGGCCGAGGCCATCGCCGGAGCGCGGCCGGCCGCCGTCCTCAACGCGGAGGTGTCGATCTCGGGTCGCTACCCCAACGGGGGTCCCCTCGTCTTGGCGCGGGCCGGGATCCCGCTGCTCGATTCGCTGGGGAAGGACGTCCTGTCCCTCAAGGATGGAGCCAAAGCGAGGATCGACGGCAAGGAGTTGTATATCGGCGAGGAGAAGGTCGCGACCGGCAAGGTCCAGGACCTGGAGACCGTCGCGAGCGCCATGGAGGCCGCCCATGAGGGGATCAAGGTCCAACTGTCGGCCTTCACGGCGAACGCCATGGACATCGTCGCGCAGGAATCCGGGCTGTTGCTCGAGGGGGCGAATCTGCCGGAGGTATCGGTCGAGATGAGGGGGAGGCAGGTGGTCGTCCTGGCACCGGGATTCGAACACCTCGAGCAGATCAGGGCCATACGGGGATACCTCAGGGAGACGCGGCCGATCATCATCGCCATCGGCGAGGGCGCCGATGTCGCCATGACCGAGGCATACCCTCCGGCGATCATCGTGGGACGGGTCGAGGGGGTGTCGGAAGCCGCCCTGACCTCCGGGGCGGACGTCATCCTCCACGATCCCTCCGGCCGGGATCCCGGCGAGGCCCGCCTCGACACCCTGAACGTTCGGCACTCGACCTCGCACGTCGGCTTGGCGAGCGAGGACCTCGCGATCCTCATGGCCCAGGCGGCGGGGGCGAGCGTGATCGTCACCGTCGGCGTCCAGGTCAGCCTCCACGACTTCCTCGACGGGGGTAGACCCGACACGGTGGGGACCTTCCTCTCCCAACTCGTGGCCGGGGGAACCCTCGTCAACGCCAAGACCTTGGCCCAGGTCCATCGACACCGGTATTCGCCCTGGACCCTAGTCGCCCTCATCCTGTCCGCCGTATTCGTCCTCGGCAACGCCCTCGCCCTCACGCCCGGCGGGGCGGCTTGGCTGAGGAGCATCTGGCCCACCATCGCTTC
>CAYTLH010000198.1:0-5887 GCA_964438525.1 uncultured Demequinaceae bacterium
CTCGTCGACATCACGCTCCTCGGCGTTTTCGGTCCGCCATCTCCAGGGTGCCAGAAATATCGGCCATTTCCATGTGATGTTCCCCATCCGGCCGAAATCGCCCGGCTTCGCCCACGCTCGGAAGGGTGCGAGGCGTCCGACCACGGAGGGACGGGCGGTCCGTCCACGCGGGTGCGATACGCCGACGCATATATGGACGGGACGAATCCGTGGGACGATATCCGTCGTGCCGAAGCCGAAGAACGCGCCAGCGTCCACCCCCCAGGCGGTGATCCGCAACTTTTCGATCATCGCCCACATCGACCACGGCAAATCGACGTTGGCGGACCGGATGCTTCAGCTCACGGGCATCGTCGGACAACGGGCCATGCGAGACCAGTACCTCGATCGGATGGATATCGAGCGGGAGCGGGGGATCACCATCAAGTCGCAGGCGGTCCGGCTGCCCTGGACGGTCGGCGAGACCGAGTACACCCTTAACATGATCGACACCCCGGGTCACGTCGACTTCACCTATGAGGTCTCTCGCTCGCTTGCCGCCTGCGAGGGAGCGGTGTTGCTCGTAGACGCAGCCCAGGGGATCGAGGCGCAGACCCTCGCCAACCTGTACCTCGCGCTCGCGGGGGATCTCACGGTCATCCCGGCGCTCAACAAGATCGACCTGCCGGCGGCCGACCCCGACCGATACGCGGCGGAGATCGCCGGCCTCATCGGATGCGACCCGGACGACGTCGTCCGGGTGTCCGGGAAGACCGGTGCCGGCGTCCCGGAGCTCCTCGACCGCATCGTCCGAGAGGTTCCCGTGCCGAAGGGCGATCTGGACGCCCCGACCCGTGCCATGATCTTCGACTCCGTATACGACACGTATCGCGGCGTCGTCACGTATGTCCGGGTTATGGATGGGAGGCTCCAGGCCCGCGACAAGATCGCGATGATGTCGACCAAGGCGACCCACGAGCTCCTGGAGATCGGGGTCATCTCGCCCGAGCCGGTGGCGACGAAGGGGCTCGCGGCCGGCGAGGTTGGGTACCTCATCACAGGGGTCAAGGACCTCCGTCGATCCCGGGTGGGGGACACGGTCACGACGGCGTCGAAGCCCGCGACCGTCCCCCTTGCGGGATACAGCACCCCCAAGCCCATGGTGTATTCCGGGCTCTATCCGATCGACGGCTCCGACTATCCGGACCTCAGGGACGCCCTCGAGCGACTCCAGCTCAACGATGCCGCGTTGTCGTTCGAGCCGGAGACGTCGGCCGCCCTCGGGTTCGGGTTTCGGTGCGGATTCCTCGGGCTCCTCCACCTGGAGATCGTCCGGGAGCGGCTGGAGCGGGAGTCCGATCTCGACCTGATCTCGACGGCCCCGAACGTCGTGTACACCGTCACGATGGAGGATGGCACGACGACGGCCGTCACGAACCCGAGCGAGTTCCCCGAGGGGAAGGTGAGGGAGGTGAGGGAGCCCGTCACCCGGGCGACGATCATCGCCCCAAGCGAGTACATCGGAACGATCATGGAACTCTGCCAGGAGCGCCGAGGCTCCCTCGAATCCATGGACTACCTGAGCGAGGCCCGGGTGGAGATCCGGTACACGCTCCCGTTGGGGGAGATCATCTTCGACTTCTTCGACGCGCTGAAGTCCCGGACGCGCGGGTACGGCTCGCTCGACTATGAGGCGATCGGGGATCAGGTCGCCGACCTCGTCAAGGTGGACATCCTGCTCCAGGGGGAGAGGGTCGACGCCTTCTCCGCCGTGGTGCACAAGGACGAGGCCTACGCCTACGGGGTGCGCCTGACGTCCAAACTCCGGAAGCTGATCCCCAGGCAGCAGTTCGAGGTCCCCATCCAGGCCGCGATCGGGTCGCGGATCATCGCCCGGGAGACCATCCGGGCGCTCCGCAAGGACGTGCTCGCCAAGTGCTACGGCGGCGACATCACCCGGAAGCGCAAGCTCCTGGAGAGGCAGAAGGAGGGCAAGAGGAGGATGAAGACCATCGGGAGGGTCGACGTCCCCCAGGAGGCCTTCATCGCGGCACTCGGGTCGGGCGACGACGGCAGGGGCGGGTCCGGCGGCAGGGGCGGGTCCGGCGGCGGGAGCAGTGCCGGTAGCGGGGGTAGGTCCGACGGCAAGGGCAAGAGAGCCCGGTGACGTTCGGGGTCTACGTCCACGTCCCGTTCTGCCGGACGAGGTGCGGGTACTGCGACTTCACCACCTACGCCCCCGGGGAGCTCGAAGGGGCGACCCCTGATGGCTACGTCGAGGCCGCCCTTCGGGAGATGCGGATGGCCCGGCTGGTGTTGGGCGAGGCCCTCTCCGACATACCCCGGGCGGACACCGTCTACTTCGGGGGTGGAACCCCGACGATGCTGTCGGTGACCTCGCTCGCCCGGCTGATGGGGGGCGTGCGGGAGGCTTTCGGAATCCAGGACGGGGCCGAGGCGACCGTCGAGGCCAATCCGGATTCGGTGACGGCCGAGTCGTTCGCCGGGCTGGCCGAGGCGGGATTCACCCGGGTGAGCCTCGGGATGCAGTCCGCCGTCCCCAGCGTGCTCGCGACCCTGGACCGTACCCACCGGCCCGCCAACGTCGGACGCGCGGTCGGGTGGGCGAAGGCCGTCGGGCTCGACGTGTCCCTCGACCTCATCTACGGGACCCCCGGGGAGACCCTGGGCGATTGGCGCGCGTCGGTCGACGCCGCGCTCGCCCTCGAGCCGGACCACATGTCCGCCTACGCCCTCGTCATCGAGCCGAGGACCCGCATGGGGGCGGCCCAGGCTCGAGGCGAGATCGCCCCGGTCGACCCGGACCTGCAGGCGGACATGTACGAGGCGGCGGACACGGCGTTCGCCCGGGCCGGGTATGAGTGGTACGAGGTGTCCAATTGGGCGCGAGAAGACCGGGGTGACGAGCCTTGGGGCCGGCCCGATCTCGAATCCCGAGATCACCGATGCCGGCACAACCTCGGGTATTGGACGGGTGGGGACTGGTGGGGAATCGGTCCGGGGGCCCACTCCCACCTGGCGGGGCGGGGTGGGCGACCCGCGACACGGTGGTGGAACGTCAAGCACCCCCTCGCCTATGCGAAACGGATAGCCCGAGGAGAGTCGCCGGAGGAGGGGAGGGAGGTCCTCGACGCGGACCAGGCCCAGGTCGAACGAATCCTTCTCGGAGTGCGGCTCCGGGAGGGGCTCGACTCCGGGCTCCTGGGAAGGGAGGGGCGGGCCTCCATCCCGGGGCTCGTCGAGGATGGTCTGATCGAGCGGGGTGAGGGCAGGGGTCCGTCGGCTGGGGGCGCCATCGTCCTGACCCGGAGGGGGAGGCTCCTCGCCGACGCGGTGGTTCGGGCCTTGACCTGAACCCGGCTTACCTCCGGAGGACGCCGATCTCGATCGGGTATTGGGCCGGGACCCCCTTCTTCACGGAGCCGTAGGCCTGGAGGCATAGCACGATGGCGATGATGACGATCATGACTTGGAGGATCGCCCCGACCCACCCGAGCCACGGGGCATACAGCCGGAGGACCGTCGCCGGAAGCAGAGCCACGAGCACGAATGTCCCGAAGTTGGTCGCGGCCGCCGCGTCCCTCGCGGAGATCGGCTCCTCGTTGCGACGGTTGAGCCACACGAGGAGCGGGATGACGGGCCCGAGGATCGCCCCGATCTGGGCGAGGGAAGCCGCCTTGACGTCGGGGCCCCCGAGGTTCTGATAGGCCATCACCCCACGCTAGCGGGTTCCCAAGTCCCGGGTGTCATCACGATAGAATTGGCACTCAATCGTGATGAGTGCCAACCGGGAGGTGAGGGATGTCCGAGGAGCGGCGGCGCGCCATCCTCTGCGCCATCGTCGAGAGTTACGTCTCGACGAGCGAGCCCATAGGCTCCAAGGCCCTCGCCACCCGATCCGGCCTCGGCGTCTCCCCGGCGACCATCCGCAACGACATGGCGATCCTCGAGGAGGAGGGACTCATCATCCAGCCCCACACGTCGGCCGGCCGCGTCCCCACCGACAAGGGCTACCGCTATTTCGTCGACCACCTGGCCGCGACCTCCCTGCCCGGCCCCCACCAGCGGGCCATCACGACCTTCCTCAGCGACGCGGTCGACCTGTCGGACATCGTCGAGCGTTCGGTCAGGTTGCTCAGCCAGCTGACCCGCCAGGTCGCCGTCGTCCAGTATCCGTCCCTCCGGGACTCCACGGTGCAGCGGGTGGAGCTCGTCCGCGCGGGCCTCGACCGCGCGCTCGTCGTCGTGGTATCCACCGACGCCCGGGTCGAGCAGGCGACGGTTGCCCTGGATGATCACCCATCGGACCACACGTTCGAAAGGATCGTGCGCGAGGTCAACGAGGTGGCTCAGGGCCTCAGGCCCGCGTCCCTCGAACGAGCCCTCAAGGCCTGGATCGAACGGCCGGGCCAGCCGGATTGGGTCGGGGTCGTCGCAGACGCCGTCCTCAAGGGGGCGAGGGGTGGAACGGTGGAGCGGGTGGTATTGGCCGGCACCCCCAACCTCGTCCGCGCCGACGCCGGGCTCGAGCAGGACGCCATCGCCCCCGTCCTCGAGGCCCTGGAGGAGCAGGTCGTCCTCATCCGGCTCCTGCACGAGATGACCCACGAGGCCGCGGACGTGTCCGTGAGGATCGGGGAGGAGACCCACCACGAGGCGTTCGCCAAGACGTCGATCGTGGCGGCTGGCTATGGTCAGCCCGCCCGAGGTGAGGCCTCGCTGCTGGCGTCGCTCGGACCGACGCGGATGGATTATCCGAAGACGATGGCGGCCGTCCGGGCCGTCGCGCGGTATTTGACGAAGGCGGTGGCGGCGTGAGGGATTTCTACGAGGTCTTGGGGGTCAAGCGAAACGCCACCGACGAGGAGATCAAGCGTGCCTACCGGAAGCTCGCCCGGGAGCACCACCCCGATTCTGCGGGCGAGGGTGGCGACGGCGAGTACTTCAAGGAGGTCTCACAGGCGTACGAGGTGCTGTCGACCCCGGAGAAGCGGGCCCTGTACGACCGGGGCTTCGACCCGGCGCGCAAGGGCGCCGGATTCGGCTTCGAGGACATTTTCGAGACGTTCTTCGGTGCGGGGGGCGCGGCTCGGCGCGGCCCCGCGTCCAGGAGGCAACGCGGGGGGGACCTCCTCGTGCACACGGAGGTCACGCTCGAGGAGGCCGTCTTCGGGGTGGCCCAAGAGATCGAGGTGAACGTCGCCGACGTCTGCCCGACGTGCGAGGGCTCGTGCTGCACCCCGGGAACCAACCCCGTCACCTGTCGGGAATGCGGCGGCAAGGGGTCCGTCCAACGGGTCGTTCGGTCCCTCCTCGGGCAGGTCATGACGACCGCACCCTGCCCGTCCTGCGGGGGCTTCGGTACCACGATCGAGGTGCCCTGCTCGGAGTGCTCCGGCAACGGTCGCACCCATTCGAGGCACACCATCAAGGTCGACATCCCGGCCGGCGTCGAATCGGGGACGAGGATCCGGCTGCAGGGCTACGGCGACGCTGGGGTGGCCGGGGGCGCGTCGGGTGACCTCTACGTGGAGATTCGCGAGAAGGCGCACTCGGTATACGAGCGCCAGGGCGACGACCTCCATTGCACCCTCGAGATCCCCATGACGGCCGCCTCGCTCGGCACCGTCATGAAGATCGAGACCTTCGACGGGGACAAGGAGGTCGACATCCGGCCGGGGGCCCAGCCCGGGGAGACGATCAAGCTCAAGGGGCTCGGGGTCGGGCACCTGCAGCGATCGGGCCGCGGCGACCTCTTCGTCCACATCGACGTGGCCACCCCGACGGGCATGACCCCGGAGCAGGAGACCCTCCTCAAGCAGTTTTCCGTGCTCAGGGGAGAGGAGTTCCCCGAGGCGCGGTTATCCCCGGCGAACACCGGACTCTT
>CAYTLH010000199.1:0-3094 GCA_964438525.1 uncultured Demequinaceae bacterium
GCGTCGTCGACGCCGCCTTCTCCCAGCGTCGCAAGGGGCTGAGGTCGGCCCTCGCTCGGCTCGCCGGAACGCCCACTAAGGCCGAGAACGCCCTCGTGGCCGCCGGACTCGACCCCCTGGCGAGGGGTGAGACACTCGGGATCTCCGAGTTCGCCACGTTGGCGGAACGGCTCTTCCCTGGCCGCGGAAGCTCTGGCACGGTGAAGGGGTGAACGAGGGGCCGATCGCGAATCCGGTGGCGGTCCGGGCTCCGGCCAAACTCAACCTTCAGTTGTCGGTCGGGAAGCGGGCCGAGGACGGATTCCACCCGCTCGCCACCGTCTTCCAGGCGGTGTCCTTGTGGGAGACCGTCGTCGTATCGCCCCGGGACGACGACCGGGTGACCGCCGCGGTCGATGCCCACGCGGGTATCCACGTGGAAGGGGTTCCCCTGGATGAGGAGAACCTCGCCGTGCGGGCGGCCCGCGCCGTCGCGGAGCGGTTCGGGGTCGAACGGGGGGTCGACCTCAGGATACTCAAGAGCGTCCCCGTGGCGGGGGGCATGGCCGGGGGGAGCGCCGATGCGGCGGCAGCCCTCGTCGCCTGTGCGGAAGCATGGGGGGTGGGGGCGACCAGGGGCGACCTGGCCGCCCTGGCCGAGGTACTGGGGTCCGACGTGCCGTTCTGCCTCCACGGGCATACCGCCATCGGGGTGGGGCGGGGCCAGGATCTGACGCCCGCCATGACGAAGGGGGAGTTCCACTGGGTCCTCGCCATCCAGGACACCGGACTGTCGACGGCGGCGGTGTACTCCGAGTTCGACCGGCAGGTCGAATCGGGAGACCGCCTCGTCCGCGACCCCCACATCGACGAGGAGTTGATGGCCTCACTCCGGGCCGGAGACCCCGCGGGCGTGGCCGAGAGACTCTCGAACGACCTCGAGGACGCCGCTTTGGCCCTCGATCCCCACCTCCGTGACGTCATGGAGGCGGCCAAGGCCACCGGGGCGCTCGGGGTGATCGTGTCGGGGTCGGGGCCGACGGTGGCAGCCCTCGCCCGGTCCCGTCAACAGGCGGTCGTCGTGGCCGCGGGCCTTACGGCAGCAGACGTCGCGGACGGAGTCTTGATGGCCTCCGGGCCGGTGTCCGGCGCGACGATCCTCACGTCCGAGGACTAGGCCCGGGACGAACCGTCGTCGCGCTCGAGACGGGGCTGCCTCTGGAGGGTCGAGAGCCCGTTCCAGGCCAGGTTGACCAGATGCGCGGCCACGACCTTCTTCGAGGGCTTCCGAACCTCGCCCCAATGCTGCCCGGTGAGGGCGACCATCCCGACCAGCATCTGGGAGTAGATCGGGGCGACCGAGGGGTCGAGACCTCGTTTTTCGAATTGCGCGGCCAGCAGGCCTTCGACCTGGGTGGCGACATCGCCGATGAGGCTGGAGAACGTCCCCGTCGCCTGGGCGACGGGAGAGTCCCGCACGAGGATGCGAAACCCGTCAGGGGACTGCTCGATGTACCCGAACAGCGCGAGCGCCGCCCGCTGGACGAGTTGCTTGGGGTGGCCCCTGCGCGACAGGGCCCCCGTCAAGGCGCCGAGGAGGGCCTCGACCTCGCGATCGACGATGACGGCGTAGATGCCCTCCTTGCCCCCGAAGTGCTCGTATACCACAGGCTTGGATACATGGGCTCGAGCGGCGATCTCCTCGACGGAGGTTCCTTCGAACCCCTTCTCGGCGAAGAGGCCGCGGGCCACCAGGAGGAGTTGCTCCCGGCGCTCGCGTGCCGTCATACGGGATCGCGGCGGGGCCTTGGGTTTATTGGACACGCTTATAGTGTGCCGTGAATACTGGCAGACTGTGCCCTTGGATCCCGCGATCCGCATTCCGCCCTGGTGTAATGGCAGCATGCAGGCCTTTGGAGCCTTGCGGTTCAGGTTCGAATCCTGAGGGCGGAGCCCATTCGGGCCCGGCGAAGCCCGATAGACTTTCAGCGCGGGGCTGTCCCCGCGCGGGATCACGCCCCCGTGGTCCCGGAACCGATCGGAGGGACCCTTGGCCGGCGTGCGACCGTCCGCGGCAATCGTCCTCGCCGCGGGGGCGGGGACGCGGATGAAGTCGACCACCCCCAAGGTGCTTCACGAGATCGGGGGTCTCAGCCTCCTCGGTCATGCCCTCGCCGCGGTCGGGGAGACGAACCCCGAGAGCGTCGCCGTCGTGATTCGGCACGGACGGGATGCGGTGGCGGCCCACCTGAGCCAGATCGCCCCCGACGCCGTCGTCGCCGACCAGGACGAGGTTCCGGGCACGGGACGGGCGGTCGAATGCGGGCTTGAGGCCCTCGACCGGAAGAGCGGTGGCACGATCGACGGAACGATCCTCATCACCAGCGGTGACGTGCCTCTCGTGGACGGGGGGACGCTGAGGGAGTTGCTCGCCGCCCATGCCGCCGGAAAGGGCGCCGCGACTCTCCTGACGACGATCGTGCCCGACCCGACGGGGTACGGCCGGATCGTGCGGGACCCGGCGACGGGGGAGGTGGCGACGATCGTCGAACACGGGGACGCGAGTGAGGAGGAGTTGACGATAGACGAGATCAACGCGGGGTTGTACGCCTTCGACGCCCCCGCCCTGAGGAGGGCGCTCATCAGCCTCGACCGGGACAACGCCCAAGGGGAGGTATACCTCACGGACGTCGTCGCGCGGATCCGGGAGGCCGGGGGGCACGTTCGCGCGATCGTCTCGGACGACGCCCAGGCCGTCGAGGGCGTCAACGATCGGGCGCAGCTGGCCGCCGCCGGGGCAGCCCTCAATGCCCGCATCCTCGAACGGTGGATGGACGAGGGCGTGACCGTCCAGGATCCGGCGACCACCTGGGTCGACGTCGATGTCGGACTCGCCGCCGACGTGACCCTGCTTCCCGGCACGCAGCTCAAGGGAAGGACCTCGGTGGCAACCGGGGCCGTGATCGGACCCGATACGACCCTCGCCGACGTCACCGTCGGGGAAGGCGCGAGCGTCGTCCGATCGCACGGCACGGAGGCGACCATCGGGGCCGGGGCCGTCGTCGGACCTTTCTCGTACCTGCGGCCGGGCACCCGTCTGGGGGAGGGCGGGAAG
>CAYTLH010000200.1:0-2701 GCA_964438525.1 uncultured Demequinaceae bacterium
ATCACCGGCGCGGGGATCGGGGCCTCTCCCGCGCTGGAGTGCCAGAACTCGACATACGGGGCCGTGTCGGTCACCGCGGCGCGTAGGGCGGCGATGGCCTCCGGCCGTTCGTAGTCCTGGACTTCGTCCGAATCCATGGACAAGGTGGCGATGCTCGCCAATGCGGACTCGGCTTGTTCGGCCAGGCGTCGGGTGGGAGTCTCCCTGCTTGCGACCAGAAGGACGGAGATGATGTCGTCATGGACGATGGCGTTGATGCGGGCTTGCTCCCGTTCCCGGGTACGCTTGATCGCCTCGATCGAGGCCTGGGCCCTGGTTCGGGCGGCGAGAAGATCTTGTTGCTCTGCGGCTTTGACCAGTGCGAGGGCGGCGCCCGTCAGGATCGAGCTGAACAGTACGGCTCCGATCCCGTCGAGGATGCCGATTTTCAGCTGGTCCCCAGTAGCGGCATATCCCACGAGCGCGACGATCAACCCCTGCACGGCGGGATATAGGAAGACCCACGCCCGTCGGACCAGGACGGTCACCATGACGGCGTGGGTGGCGTTGACCCCCCACATCCATGGGGCTTCCTTGTCGGCGAGTTCCGGAACCGTCATGGCGGGCAACCATAGGAGTTGAAGGGAGACGAAACCGGCGACCGTGCAGCCGGCGATGATGTGAAGGACCTTGAGGGGGAGTATCCAGGCGAGAATGGTGAAGAAAGCCGGGATGATCACGCCGAAGGCGAGCACCGCCCAGGCGAACATAGGCTGCAGTTCGGAGGACTGCCGGGAGATCTTTCCGGCGAGCAAGACTCCGAAGATCACGCCTCCGAAGCCGGTGGCCATGTATAGGACCCGTTGGACTCTCTCGCGAGCGCGGTGACGGTCGGGCAGATGGGTCGTCATTCGGGCCCCTCGACGAGTCCGTCTTCGAGGGCTCTACGGAACAAGTCGACTCGGGATCGGGCGGGTCGGCCGGCGTCCGCGTATTTCTTGCGTATTCGCGTGATGTAGTCGGAGATGGTATCCCGGGAGAGCCCCGTTCGTTGGGCGACGGAGACGGCCGTCTCCCCCGAGGCGTAAAGCCCGAGGATCTCCTGCTCGCGGGGGCTGAGTTTGGCGTCGGCGAGGTTGTCGTCCGAATCGATAGCGGCAGCCCAATCCGCCCCGAAAACCTCGCGGCCGTCCGCCGCTGTTCTAATCGCGTCCAGAAGGACGTCCGGCTCAGCCGACTTCCGAATGAGGCCCAGGGCACCCGAGCGGGCCGCCTGCTGGATGAGGCGGCGGTCCTCTGCGCCCGTGTAAATGAGGGTATGCGCCCCCATGTCGGTGATCGCGGCGACGTTGTTCTCCGGGGAGGATCCGTCGTTCAAGCGCAGGTCGAGGACGACGAGGTCGAGTGGGCCTTCCAGGTCTGCGAGCTCCGCCACCGTGCCGACGGTTCCAGCGAGATGAAGATCATGGGCGCCTTCGACGAGATCCCGGAATCCGAAGGAAATGAGGGCGTGGTCCTCCACGAGGGCGATTACCCGGCTGTCCCCCATTGGGCCTCCCCTCAAGACGCTTACCAGCACAAACGTACCAAAACGGCAATGTCCGCACCAGGGTTGGAGGGTATGCCGATCACCGGACCGGGGTGGCCGAGGGATGTACTCGAATGCCGGAAGGCGATAGCCTTCGAGGAAGCCGACAACGTGGCTGGAGAGGGCTTGGGTAGTGCGGCTGTACATCCTGAAGAGGAACATGACCGGTACTTGAGGAGGAAAAGACGATGAGAGCCAGATGGACCGTGGCCTTAGCCATGTTGGCGGGAACCCTTCTAGTGGGCTGTTCGAGCGAGTTGGTCACCAACCTCGAGGTGGGGGACTGCTACAACGCAGCCAATACCTATGAGGGCCAAGAAGTCGCCACCGTGCCGATTGTCGATTGCGAAAAGGAGCACACCGCAGAGGTGTACCTGGTCACCACCATCACGGGGCTCGCCTCGTACGACGAGGCCGCCGTCAATGACTTTGCCTTAAACGCTTGCGTCGAGGGCTTCGAGGGCTACGTCGGTGTGGATTACTGGGACTCGTCGGTCGACCACCTCGACTTCCAGTACATCTATCCCCTGGCCGATAGTTGGGCGGATGGGAATCGGATGCTCACGTGTGCGGTTGTGACCGTCGACCCGAACGGGACACTGACGGGAAGCATGAAGGACGCATTTGCGGCGAGTTGAGGACTAGTCCGCGAAGGATGCCGTCCCCGTGATAAACGATCCGACGATGTCGCCGTCTCGGTAGACGACGCACATCCCTGAGCGTTCGTCTATGCCCCAGGACTGCTCGGTGGGGATCCAGGCGACCCATCTCAATCCATCGTCCCAGTCGCTCGCCGTGAACATCGCGTTGGCACCGAATCCCGGTTGGATGAAGGATCCGCAATGGCTGAGCATTTCGGACTCGACGGCGTCTCGCCCGGGCCAACCGTCCCCCGATATCTGGTGGGAGGCGACGACCTCGGCCCGGTGAGGGGTCGTACAGGGCACTGCGACGACCCTCGCGACCTCCCCGTCCTCCGGAATCGAGGCGAGGCATGTGCCCACCTCCGCCTGGAGGGCGTTGATGGTGCTGCCGTCGGGGTCCGTGACCGTCGGGGCCTCCGTCCCCCTGGAGCGCCCGACCTTGAGCCCGAGGTCGACGATTCCCGCGAAGACCAGTCCCACCGCGAGTGCG
>CAYTLH010000201.1:0-5807 GCA_964438525.1 uncultured Demequinaceae bacterium
GCGGGGGCCGCACGAGCCACGCCGCTCTGGTCGCCCGCCAGTTCGGCAAGCCCGCCGTCGTGGGGGTCTCCGAACTCGACATCGATATGAATGGTCGAGTCATGACCGTCGACGAACGCGAGATTCGGGAAGGTGACTGGATCTCGATCGACGGCACTACCGGTGAGGTTTTCATCGGCCAGATGGAGACCATGGTCCCCGATCTGGATGACCCTTGGCTCTCCAAGCTTCTGGGTTGGGCCGACGACTTCCGCAGGCTACAGGTATGGGCCAACGCCGACTATCCGCTGGACGCCGAGCGTGCCCGCGGGTACGGGGCACAGGGAATCGGCCTCTGCCGCACCGAGCACATGTTCTTCGAACCGGAGCGCCTGCCGATCGTCCAGAAGATGATCACGGCTACAACTCCGACGGAGCGACGCGAGGCCCTCGAGGCCCTGTTGCCGTTCCAACGGGAGGACTTCGCGGGACTCTTCCGGGCGATGGATGGCCTTCCGGTGATCATCCGGCTGATCGATCCTCCGCTGCACGAGTTCCTGCCTTCTTTCGAGGAACTCACCAACAAACTGGCCGACGGCAAGATCCGGCTGATGAAGGCCGGGACCCTTGCGGAGATCGACGAGATCCTCGAACACGTCGAGGAAGAGACTCGGATGCTTCACCGCGTCGAGGGGTTGCGAGAGGCCAACCCGATGCTGGGACTTCGCGGTGTTCGACTGGGCATCATGATCCCCGAGCTGACCAAGATGCAGGTGCGCGCCATCATCGAGGCTGCTTGCGAGGTCCAGGAGGAAGGCAAGACGGTCTACCCGGAGATCATGATTCCGCTGACCAGCCACGTCAACGAGCTCAAGCGCCAGAGGGGGGTCCTCGAGGCCGAGGCCAAGGAGGTCATGGAGGAGCGTCGCACCGAGATTGCCTACAAGTTCGGCACCATGGTCGAGATCCCGCGCGCGGCCCTGACCGCGAACGAGATTGCGGAATACGCCGAGTTCCTGTCCTTCGGTACCAACGACCTGACCCAGACGACGTTCGGCATCAGCCGGGACGACGCTGAGTCCAGCTTCCTCATCGAGTATCTCCAGCAGGGGATCCTCGAGGAGAATCCGTTCGCCAGCATCGACCCCGATGGCGTCGGAAGGCTTATGGAATGGGCCGTCGGTGAGGGTCGCAAGGTTCGCAAGAACCTCGAGGTCGGCATCTGCGGCGAGCACGGCGGTGACCCCAAGTCGATCGCGCTCTGCCACAAGCTCAACCTCAACTACGTGAGCTGCTCACCGTTCCGGGTGCCGATCGCCCGGTTGGCCGCGGCCCAGGCGGCCCTGTCGGAAGGGAAATAGACAGCAGAGACAAACTCAGCAGAAAACCCCCGGCGTCCGCGCCGGGGGTTTTCTGGATTGAGGGAAGCGACCCGAATCTCCCCAAAGCTGTCTAGAGGGTATCCAAGGCTGTCCGCAGAGAGAGGCGGGAACGGACGGACGACGAGAACGCCCCCCTGGTACGCTCCAGACAAGATCGGCGCACGTCAGCCTCTTGTGAGGGGAAGGAGTCCTAGATGTCAGACGACGACCATGTGGAGTGGCCCGAAGGCCATCCCGGTCAACCGGGGCAACCGTCCTTTCCCCCTCCACCCCCCGGCGGCCAGTTTCAGCAATTCCCGGGAGATCCGAACACCAGGATTCCCAACCACATGGCTTGGGCGATCGTCGTCACGATCACCGGATTTCTGTTCTGTTGGCTCATTGCCCTCCCGCTCGGCATTGCGGCGATCGTCTTCGCATCGCAAGTCGACAACAAGAAGAGGGCCGGTGACCTTCTTGGCGCGCAAGAGGCCTCGAACAAGGCCAGGAGCTTCGCCATCGGTGCCACGGCGGTCTCCTGCGTCGGGCTGTTGTTCTTCATCGTGTATATAGCCGCGTTCCTCAACGACCCAAGTTATTTTGGTCTCTAATCGTCTAGGTGTCCTGGCCCCAGGCAAGGCCGTCGGGATGCGGTGGCTGGGCCCGGCCGCGGTTGCGGCTGGGGTGGCGCTGGGATGCGCCTGCCTGATCGCCATAGATCCGAACGAGCAGGGCCACTACCCGACCTGTCCGTTTCATGCCTCGACCGGCCTGTGGTGTCCCGGCTGCGGATCGATGCGGGCCTTGAGGGCATTGCTCCGCGGGGACTTCGCGGCGGCGGTGGGGTTCAACCTCTTGATGGTGATGGCCGTGCCTTGTGCGGCGTACGGATATCTCGCATGGACGGGGAAGAGGATGGGCTGGTTTCGCATTCCAGGGATCCGGACCGGCCCGGCCCTCGCCTGGACCCTCATAGCCGTATTCGTGGGATTCTGGGTCCTCCGCAACATTCCGGTGGGGCCGCTAACCTCGTTGGCCCCTTAGTCCCTGCACCGCTATTCGCGGCTCGAGGGAGGTCGGGCGGCCTTCCGAGGGTTTCGCCGGCCTTTTCGGTGGTGCATCCTGGAGATGTTCCGATTACGAGGGGGTACCCATGATCCGCCGTCTGATGACGCTCGGTCTTGCCGTCGTTCTATTGGCCTCCGCCGCGGGGTGCAACGCCGAAACGTCTCCATCCGGAGCCCAGCCGCCGGAACGCCCCCCGGATCGATGGGCGATCTATAAGCTCGACCTGGATACCGGCCAGACCGACCTCATCCACTCCACCCCGTACGCCATCGAGAAGTTCCGGGTGAATGCCGATGGCGAGACGCTGGCTTTGTCACAGGCCATCGGCGGGGAGGGGTACGAGCACCACGAGATCTTCACCATCGATGTGGACGGAGAGGGTCTCGTGCAACTCACCGACAACACGGCATGGGATTTGTATCCGGCCTGGTCTCCGGACGGATCCGCGATCGCCTTCCTCAGCTTGCGCGACGCCGACCTGGACATTTACGTCATGGACGCCGACGGGTCCGACCAGCGCCGCCTCTTCGACTCCGGCGGCCACGACGCCGATATCGACTGGCAGGGCGACCTCATCGCCTTCACGAGCGGTAGCCGGATCTGGCTCATGAATTCCGACGGTTCGAACGCCCGTCCCATCACCGATCCGCCCCGGGCGGGTGAGTGGGGCGATTCCGTCCTCCCCTTCGGCGACTACGACCCCAGGATCAGCCCCAACGGGGAGAAGGTGGTCTTCTCCCGCCTGGTCGACGACGAGTCGCAGCACGGAAACTACGACCTATTCCTGGTCAATATCGACGGCACCGACCTGACTCGGCTCACCGAGACCGGCTACACCCAGGGGGTGGCGGACTGGTCGAGTGACGGAGAGAGCCTGATCTACATCCTGGCGGCGGTGGGCGAGGAGGGCCGCTACGACCTCTACAGGATGAATGCAGACGGCACGGACAATCACAACGCGACACCCGAGAACTTCCCCGACAATCTGCTGATCCACTGGGCGGTCTTCTCTCCGGACGACAGCACGATCTACTTCGTCGGGGAATGGTGGTAGCCTTCCGGAACTGGAAGGGGCGATGTGCTGAAGAAGGCGTGCTCATGGGGGCTGGTGCTTCTGCTTCTTCCCATGGCGGGATGCGTCGCCTCGGCAGGGGCCGCACCGGAAACCCCAACGGCCTCGGGGTATCCGCCCTTTGTCGGTCCCGTCGACTTCGATGTCGAACCCCGTGGGCGAGTCCAACTCGCCGATGGAACGGTGGTGAGCGACCGGGGGACCCCTCTCCGCGGTGCGTATTGGTCGATCGATTGGGATGGGCAGTTGCCGGACAGGGAAGCCCTGGCGGACATCCGGGATCTGGGGCTCAATGCGATCCACGTCTTCGGAGAAAACGACGACGGCCTGCCGGCGGGCGCCTACATGGAGCAAATCGACACCATAGTCCGGTGGTGCGGAGAGTTGGGCCTCTATTGCGTCCTCACCATCGGAATCGGGCAGGACACGAATGAGGCCAAAGGCTGGTTCGGCGAGGACTTCTGGACCGTCTACGCCCCTCGGTACAAAGACGTCCCGTGGGTCGTCTATGAGGTCTACAACGAGCCGGAATGGGGGGAGGCGCCCTACCGAGACGACACCATCCAGATAGAACAGGACCTCTACGACCTCATCCGCGGGTATGCCCCGGACACCCATATCCTCCTCTTGAGCTATACCGGACTCGTCGCGGCCGACGGCGTCCAGCAGGATGTGGGGCGCCTCGACGTCGACTGGTCGAACGCGTCCGTAGCCTGGCACGGGTATGGCGTGGACCTCGAGGCCGAAAAGGAGTGCCTGCTCGGCATGAGGGCCGCAGGCATCACCAGCATGACCACAGAACTGCCGGTGGGGCAGTGCTGCGAGGAGGGATGGGTCGACGAGGATCCGCCGTGGTGGTCCGACCCTTACGTGCACGTCGAGAAGATCCGATTCGCCGAAGACCATCACACATCGTGGCTCACCCACATAACCCTCGACTACATCCACGACGACTGGCGTTTCAAGGATCGGATAGACGAGGCCGGCATCTGCTGGGTGCCCGACTACGGGACGTGGCCCAGCACGGCTTGTTCAGGGTAGAAAACGGACATTCCAGACAACACAGTAGGCGGCCGGTGCCCCGAGTGGGAGTCGAACCCACACTGGAACGGGTTTGAGCCGTTTGCCTCTGCCGGTTGGGCTATCGGGGCCGGACCACTAGGCTATCGCCTGTGAGTGAGACTCAGGAAGCCCAGCCCGAGCCAGAGAAGGCCGAGGCCAAGGAAGAGGCAACGATGTCCTCCAAACGGGCCGTCGTCGCCGAGGACGAGGTCCTCATCCGCATGGACATCGTCGAAACCCTCCAGGAGGGTGGGTACGAGGTAGTGGGGGAGGCCGGGAACGGCGAGGAGGGACTCAACCTCGCACGGGAGCACACCCCCGACGTCGTCGTCATGGACATCAAGATGCCGGTCATGGACGGGCTCACCGCCGCCGAGCACATCGCCAACGAACATCTCGCCCCCGTCGTCATCCTCACGGCGTTCTCCCAGACCGACCTGGTCGAAAGGGCGAGGGAGGCCGGGGCCATGGCCTACGTGGTCAAGCCCTTCACGCCAGCCGACCTCATCCCGGCCGTCGAGATCGCGCGTTCGCGCTACCTGGAGATCAAGACCCTCGAGGAGGAGATCTCCGACATCACCGAGCGGATGGAGACCAGGAAGAAGGTCGAGCGGGCCAAGGGGCTGCTCATGGAGAAGATGCAGCTCAACGAGCCCGAAGCTTTCCGGTGGATCCAGAAGACCTCCATGGACAGAAGGCTGACGATGCGGGAGGTCGCCGAGGCCGTCATCGAGCAGATGGCCGCCAAGAAGGAGCCAAAGAAGGAACCGAAGAAGGAAAGCAAGGAGAAGGGGAAGAAGGACGCGGACTAGAGGACGGGCCGAGGCCGAATCGCGCAGGTGAGCCGCGCCGTCGCCACCCTTTCCCCGGCTTCATTCGTCACTTCGATCGCGTAGGTCGCGGTCGTCTTGCCCGTGTAGAGCGGTGTAGCGATGCCGGTGACGAGGCCCGTGGTCGTCGCCCGGTGGTGGGTGATGTTGAGGTCGACGCCCATGGCGATCGCACCGGGACCGGCATGGGCCCGGGCCCCGAGGCTCCCGAGGGTCTCGGCGAGTGCGGCCGTCGCCCCCCCGTGAAGAAGGCCGTGGGGCTGGAGGTTCCCCTCGACGGGCATGGTTCCCACCACCCGTGACTCAGAGACCTCGGTCACCTCGATTCCCATCCGTTCGATCAGGGTGCCCGGAGGCATTTCCGCGAGAATACCCGCCAAGTCGTAGTCCATAGGGCCTAGGTTCGCACGAGTGGGCCGCGAGTCCAAAAGATCC
>CAYTLH010000202.1:0-5137 GCA_964438525.1 uncultured Demequinaceae bacterium
CGTGTCCACCGAGCGCAGCGCCGCGGAGATTTCGCTCCCGACCGTTTTCAGCACGCGGTCCCCCATCTGATGCCCGAGGGAGTCGTTGATGAGCTTGAACCCGTCGAGGTCGAGGAAGAGCACCGAGTAGGGCATGCGGGAACGACGCCACCGCGCGATGGCTTTCTCCAACTGCTGGACGAAGAGGTGGCGGTTCGGAAGCCTGGTGAGGTTGTCGAATAGAGCGTTCCTCCGCACCTCCTCTTGGCGGCTCTGGGATTCGAGGGCGGCGCACAGGAGCGCCGCCCAGTGCTGAAAGGTCTCACGCTCGGTCGTGGGGTCTATCTGAGCGACGACGGCGAGCAGGCCCCAGTCCTGCTTTGGGGTGCTGACCGGCAGGACCACGCACGCCTCGTGGTTCGCGGGAGCCGCTCGGGCAACGAGCGATTCCGGCGGGAAATCCTCTCCCGGCACCACGGTACCGATGAGGTTCCTGCCGCCATTCGCGCAGTCGTAGTCGCCGACGATCTTCAGCAGACCGGAAAACAGCGGCTCTTCCCACAAGGCAAGAGTGGCGGCCACGACGCTGGTTTCGTCGAGCCACTTGAGGTTCCGGGGATCGGCGCCTCCGGTTTCGAGCAGTCCCGCGTCGACGACGTACTGCTCGCCGATCGCGGCTTCGGTGGTCTCCATCTGGCGCAGGAGCGCACCGCTCTGCGCCTTCCATAGAGCGGCGGCCACTCGTGCCGACACGGACGGCAGGCTCCCCGTCGTTGAGGCTGACGAGTGTCCGATCCGATTCGCCCAATCCGTCATCACTTCGGTGAACTGCCGCAGGGTGCGCGGATTGGACGTCAGCTCCAGCAGCGACGCCGTGAAGGCATCGATCTCCGGGGTCGTGGTCTCGTCGCCTTTCTCGAGCAGTCGCACGGCTTCCTCTGCGATCGCCTCGACGGTGGTAGCGGTCTGACGGTCAGTCTCTTCATCGCCCGTGCGCAACTCCCGCTCGAGCAAATCGTGGAGTCCGTCGCGCACGAGCTCCGTCGGCACTTCGGACGCCTCATCGGCATCCGCTTGGTCTCCGCCGTCGGTCTTGGCGGCACACCCGCACGATTCCCTCACGATGAGAGCCGCGGACTCCGGCGTGACGGTGGCGTTCGACAGTTCCTCGCCCTTGATCCCGTTGACGAGGAGCCTGCCAGCGAGCGCGGCGACCTCCTCAAAATGCGGGTCGACGGTCGTCAGCGTGGGCCTGCTGAAGGTGCCGGCGGCGACGTTGTCGAACCCCACGATCGCGATGTCGCCTGGGACGTCCACACCGACGCTCTTCAACTCGCGCATGAGCCCGATGGCGTTGCGGTCCGTGGCGACCATGAGGGCCGTGGGTCGGGTCTTGGCTTCGAAAACGTTGATGGCCGCGGCGGCGCCGCCCGCCTCCGAGTTGTCGAGCACCGCGAAGAACATCTCCTGTTCGACTGTGATGTCGTGGGATTCGAGCGTCTGCCGGTAGGCGTCGAACCGTTCGCGGATGTCCTGCTGGCCCATGTTTCCGACGAATCCTATCCGCGTGTGCCCGTGCTCGATGAGGTGTTCGACCGCGGCGACGGTCCCCTGATGGTTGTCCGGTCGGGCGATCGGTGCCTCGAAATCCTTCATCTGGGTGCTCGAGAGGAGCACCACGGGCTTCCCGGACTCGCGGACCGGCTGCAGGTAACTGGCGCCCGCAGCTGTCGTAATCGACACGACACCATCCGTCTCCGACCACGCCACCGGCGTGGCGAAGTCGACCTGCTCACCTGCTTCGTCGCGGGGCAGGAACTCCTGACGCGTCTCGATCACGACCATGCGCCCGTCTGCGGCGACGATTTCCCGGGCGACGCCCAAGATGAGATCCCCGAAGAATTCCCCGCCGAGGCTGGGGGTCAGAATCAGTGCGGTCAGCGGGCGAGGCATACTCGGCCCAAGTCATCGGATGAAGTCTCCCGCATGTCGTCCCTTCCCCGTCACCCCATGGATCCGTGGGACTCCGTCGCCACACGATTCTCCGGGATCCAACACAACCTGCTCATACGATGCTCCGGTGAGTGCACCCTTGAGGCAACTATGCCGTAGATGGCGCCCGTGTGTCGATTGGAAGTGATGATCGCCATACTCGAGCGACTCGCCGTTCCCCGATGCCTAGATCAGAAGGGTCCGTGTCCAGAGCTCGACCCCTAGAACAGGATCTCAACCGACTTGAGTATCAGCAAGCCGACCAACCCGACAAACAATCCGACGATAAGCAGGATCAGCAGAATCGCGCCCAAGCTTCCGAAGGGCAGAGAGACGGGCCCGGAGAATCGGGCAACGATGGCCCTCAGAGGTCCCCGCCTTTCAGGCTCCTCTGCCCCGTCAAACGTTGCCCCCGCCTCACGCACACCGAACAAGGGTAGGAAGTCCTCGATCTTCTCGTAGCCCTCGTCGGCTTCAGATCCGTCGCCATCGGACTCCATGACTGACAGGATAGGCGGTGCCCAAGAGAAACACCGTCGGCCGGGGAACAACGGGGCCCGACCGGGCGTTCTTCAGGTGACGGGTCAGTAACCCCGTCTTGGAGGAATGATGGCCGACCGAGCGCTTCGGGGCGTACGCCTGGGGACCCAGAGCATGGAGAGCCCCTCCGGCGCGGAACTGGCGGAACGCCAGGAGGTCGTGTACGACTGCCCTATTGGGCACGAGATCCACGTGCCCTTTTCCGTCGAAGCCGAGGTGCCCCCGGTCTGGGAATGCCACTGTGGCTCCACCGCCCTCCTCCGAGACGGCAGCCGGCCGGACGAAAGCCCTCGGCGTCACATCAGGACCCACTGGGACATGCTCCTGGAACGCCGAACCATCCCCGAACTCGAGAAACTCCTGGAGGAACGCCTGAAGATCCTCAGGGACGGCCGCCTGGCTTCCTAGTCGCCCTTCTCGGCCTTCCTCCTCTTGATCCCCATGAGCCTGAGGAGTTGGCCCCACCGATACCTCACGCCCCATTGGGCGACCTTCCAAAAGGCCTCCCGGACGATTGACCCGCTCATCTTCGAGGCCCCCTGGGTGCGTTCGACGAATTCGATGGGCACCTCGATGACCGTCTCACCCAGCTTGATCACCCTCCAGCACATGTCTATCTGGAAGCCATACCCCTGCGATTCCACGGTGTCCAGGTCGATCTGACGTAACGTTGCCGCGGTATAGGCCCGATACCCGGCCGTCGCGTCCTTGACCTTGATCCCCAAGGCCCACCTGACGTAGCGGTTGGCCCACACGGACAGCCACTTCCGTCGCCGGGGCCAGTTGACGACCGACCCCCCCTCGACCCACCGGGAGCCGATGACCAGACCCCCCTTCCTCACTTTCGTGAGCAGGTCGGGAAGCTGATGGGCCTGGTGCGACCCGTCGGCGTCCATCTCCACGAAGACCTCGTAGTCACGCTCCAGCCCCCAGGCGAATCCCGCCCGATAGGCGACCCCCAGCCCCTGCTTCCCCGGACGGTGCAACACGCTCAGCCGTGGATCGCGGCGGGCGGCCGCATCCGCCCAGTCCCCCGTCCCGTCGGGCGAGGCATCGTCCACGATGAGAATGTCCGTATAGGGGGCGTGCCGACGGACGTCGGCCAGCTGGACCGGCAGCGCGTCCTTCTCGTTGTAGGTCGGAATGATGATGAGGGTCTTCACTCCCACTCCCATCGGCCTCGAAGGCTTAAGGCACCCGCCAGCCCGGCCGCGGCGAGGGGCGCGAAGAGGAATATCCACTCAAGGTACCCCCCAATCCGCACGGCCGGGGTCGAGGACGTCCTCAAGGGGACCTCCTCCACGAGGTAGTCGGCGGCGAATAGCCGGGTTTCCGACATCACGCTTCCATCGGGCAAGACGACGGCGCTCACGCCGACGGTCGACGACTGGATCGTCGCCCGGCCGAACTCCACCGCCCGGAACCTCGTCATGGCGAGTTGCTGGACGGACTCCGGGCTCGTTCCGAAATTTGCGTTGTTCGTCTGGACGACGAGCACCTCCCCTCCCCCATCGATCGTGTCGCGGGCGATGCCGTCGTACGCGACCTCGAAACAGATGACGACGCCGACCTTCACGTCCCGGCCGAGCCTGGCGACGGGGACGTCGATGATCCCCACCTCGTCCCCCGGCAACATGTCCGTGTGGACCCGGTCGACGGCGCTGGAAAAGAACTGGGCAATAGCCCGAATGGGGATGTACTCCGCGAATGGGGCCGGGTGACGCTTGTGGTAGAGACCGAGCACCTCCCCCTCCTCGCTCCACAGCATCGAGACGTTGTATCTCCCGTCATTCGGGGAGTAATCCATCGTCCCGAGGAGGAGGGGAGACCCCAGCAGGGCCGCCGTGGACGTGACGGCCTCCCGGGTGACGTGGTCGACCCGGGGATCGAAGTCCGCGGCATTCTCCGGCCAGATGACGAGGTCGGGCGTCCACGGGACGTTTTCCGCCATCTCGACCGTGGCCGCGACATGGTTCTCCAGCACCAGCCGGGCCTGGCCGAGGGAATCGAGCCCGAGGTTCGGGGTGCTTCCCTGGGCGATCCCCACCCTCAGGGTCCCGGACTCGACCGACACATCCACAGGCATGAGAGTCCCCGCCAAGGCGACGAGGACGACCGCCCCTCCCGCGTAGACGGGAATGAGGATCCTCCGGCCCCGGGCCGCCTCGAAGGCCAGCCCCAGGCAGCCCCCCGCGATAGCGACGGCGCAGGACACCAGGGACGCCCCCCCGAGCCACGCCAAGCCGATCATCGTCCCGTCCACCTGGGAGAAGGCCATCCGCCCCCACGGGAATCCCCCGAACGGCACCACCGACCGGAGTTGCTCCAGCGACGTCCACAGGACGGCGAATACGATCGGTTCGAGCCACAGCCTCCCCTTCAGGTACTTCCTCCTGCGGATGAACACCCACGCGGCCCCGAACAAGGCCACGGCCAGGGACTCCAACCCGGCGAGGGCGATCCAGGGGACGGGGCCGACGCCGACGGCGCTCCAGTGGACGAGGGGGAGGAAGAACCCCATCCCCGCGGCGAATCCCCGCCCCAAACCCCCCCCAACCCTCGCGTTAACCAGCGCCCCACCCCCAAGATCAACCCCCAACGGGGCCGCCCGCCACCAACCCAAGGA
>CAYTLH010000203.1:0-11901 GCA_964438525.1 uncultured Demequinaceae bacterium
AGGTAGAGCCACACCAGGGTGACGACGAGCCCGAAGGCCGCGGCCCACTCGTACTTCGCCGGGGCCTCCCTCTCCACGCCTCGCTTGATGCCGTCGAAGTCCATGATGAGGCTCATGGACGCCAGGATGATGGCGACGGCCCCCACGACGACTCCGAGGGGGATGCCCGCGATCTCGACCTCGGAGCGCAACCCCCATCCGCCGATGCCGGTGAAAAGCATGAGGCAGATGTTGACGATGCAGAAGATCCCGTACGAGATCATCCCGATCATCAGTACCCTCGTGAAGCCCGCGGTCACCCGCACCCGGCCGGAACGGTAGAGCCACAGGCAGACGGCGGCCGTGATCCCGGTGGCGAGCAGGGCCTGGAGCGCGACACCCTCCATTCCCTCCTGCTGCTCGATGATGGCGCTGATTCCGCCGAGGAAGACTCCCTCCGCGGCAGCGTAGGCGATGATGAGCCCGGGATTGACCGACTTCTTGACGATGATGATGATCGCCAGCACCAGGCCGACGAAGAAGCCCACGATGGCCAATTGCGGGGCGACGAACCAGGTCGCGGCCGCGGCCGCGAAAAGCAGGGCGAGCAGGCCGGCCGTCTTGACGACGGTGCCCTCATAACTCATCCGGCCCGTGTCGACGGGGGTCGCCGGCGGGGCCGAGTACTGATACTCGAGTTGCTCGCGGGTGGGGGTCGCCTGGCGGGGCCCCCGCGCCACCCTTTCGGGCTTGGGCGCGGCGAAAACGTCGGTTCTCGTGAAATACGGGTTGGCCATGTCCACTCCTCGTGTCGTGATCCGCCTGCCAGCGTACCTCGAACCGGCGATCGGTGGTGCCCCCGGCAGGGATCGAACCTGCACTGGGCCGATTTTAAGTCGGCTGCCTCTACCGATTGGGCTACGGGGGCCCAGAACGATTGTTCCAGGTTCCCCCTCAGCGGGCGATCCCCTCCGCGAGTTCCCAGGCGATCCCGTCCAGGATGTCCTGTTCGCTGACGACGACGGTGTCCAGGCGCCCGCCCGCCAATACGGTCTCCATCTCGACCTTGACCATCACCTGCCGCCACACGAGGGCCCCGGCCCCGATGACGTCGACCCGCCCCGGATCCATGAACCCCAGGGCCGCCCGCTGGTCGTGTGTCATGGCGGTGAGCTCCGACGCCGCCGCGCAGGCTTCCTCGATGAGGAACACGCTTCCGTGGATACGCTCCCGGTCATAGGCCTCGAGCTTGAGGGCGTGGGCCGCGACGGTCGTCACCGTCCCCGCCAGCCCGACGAGGGTTCGCGTCTTCCCGAGCGGCACCGCCTCGGCCGCCTGGTCGAGGGCGGCGTCGATGTCGGCGACCGCCGCCTCGATCTCCGCGTCGGTCGGGGGGTCGGAGAACGCGTGCCGCTCGAACATCCTCACGCACCCGACGTCCATGGAGTATTCCGCCTCCGGTTCGTCCATCCCGAGGACGAGTTCCGTGGACCCGCCCCCGAGGTCGGCCACCAGGAACGGCCCCGGATGGGTCTCGTCCAGGGCCCGGGTGGCTCCGAGGAAGGAAAGGCGGGCCTCCTCCTCGCCGAGGATCACGTCGGGCGTGATCCCCAGAAGGGACTCAACCCCGGAGACGAACTCGTCGCGGTTGGAGGCGTCCCGCGTCGCCGACGTGGCGACGAAACGCATCGACTCCACCCCGGAGGCCCGGCAACGCTCGCCGTACTGTTCCACGACCTCGAAGGTTCGGGCCAGCGCCTCGTCGGCGAGCCGGCCGGTTCGGTCCACGCCTTGCCCCAGACGGACGATCACCATGTCCGAATGAACCTCGGTCAGCTTCCCGCGATCGACGTCGACGTCGGCGATGAGCAGGCGGAGGGAGTTCGTCCCACAGTCGATGGAGGCGACTCGATGCATACGCCCAGCGTATCGGCGAGGGCGGGCATAGGAAGCCGGGCGAAGTCAGGACTCCGTCGTACAGAAGCACCGGTCGAGGCTCCACTCACCTCGGATCGTCTCCAGCGCCTCGTCCCCGAACGGATTCACCCCCGGGCCCGCCGCCAGGGCGTGCGCCACCAGCACATGCAGGCACTTGACCCGGTCCGGCATCCCCCCGGCGCTCGTCCCCTCGATCTCGGGAACCGCCTCGATGGCGTCCCTCGCCTCCAGGTAGGCCTCGTGCGCCGCCCGGTGCTGGGCGGCGAGGCCGGGATCGACCTTCAGCCGAACCTCCATCCTCCTCATGACGCCTGACGCCTCGAGGCGGGATACCGCGGCGATCGCTCCGGGGTGGGTGAGGTAGTACACGGTGGGAAAGGGCGTCCCGTCGTCCAGGCGAGGGGCGGTCGTCACGACGACGGGGTTCCCGCACGGACAGCGCACGGGGATCGCAACCACCCCGCGGGGGGGACGGCCGAGCTGCCCGGTGAGGACGGAGAGGTCCCTGTCGCTTACCTCCTCACCCCTCGCGCGAGCGGACATCACGATTCCCCGGGGCTTCCGTCCCCCGGGTTTTCAAGGGATTCCCAGAGGTCGACGTACCACGGCACCCCGTCACGGATGGGAAGGGGCTCCGTGTCCGGTTCCGTGGACGGGTCCCCCGTGACGGTCTCGGGGTCGACGACGCGGTACGGGGTCTCCCCCGGCAGGACGTAGGTCAACCTCTCGCGGGCCAGGGCGATGACGTATGAGGGGTCGTCCCACCGTGCGAGTTCGGCCTCGAGCTCGGCCACCTCCTCTCGGGCCGCCTCGGCTTCCGCCCGCAACTCGGCAAGCCGGTCGCTCTGACGGGCGTACGCCCGGAGCGAAGGGAGGATGACGGCGAGGGCCAGAACCAGGACGAGGATGAGAACGACGACCCGCCAGGACGCCGTCGTCCGGCCGGTGGCGCCCCTCCGGACGGCTTGAAGGCCGGAAGCCCCTCGACCGTTCGCCTGGGACGGATTCGGCGCGGCCTCGGGGGGCTTCGGCCGCCGCGGTTCCCGACGAGGCACGCCGGGACGCGGGGGAACGGTCATGCCTCCCATTGTCTCCGGGGCGGAGTTCCCGATCCGGCACACCACCCCGCGAGTCGGGTCCTGCCGTGGTACGGCGCGATCACCCCTCGGGGGAACCCGCCTCCGCCTCCCGGATGGCTTCCTCGAGTCCTCTTGTCGCGGCCCTGAGCTCCCCCTCGGCGTCCCGGCCTTCCGCCTCCGCCCGGGCGACGATCTCCAACAGGGACTTGCCGACCCCGGACCCGGCGGGATCGTGGTACTTGATGCCGGCCCCCCGGGCCCTCTCCAACGCCTTCTGCGCCCGGGCGAGGGCGGGCAGGTCGCGGGGTATCCCATCCAGGATCGACCCCGTCTGACGCGACTCGGCCTTCACCCGCTCCCACGTGTCGTGGACCTCCCGGGCGTCGGCCGCGACCTCGTCCCCGAAGACGTGGGGATGCCGCTCGACGAGCTTGTCCGCAACCTGGCCCGCCACGTCGTCGAGGCCGAAGGGCTCGGTCGGGTGCTCCTCGGCGATCCTCGAGTGGAACACCACCTGGAGGAGGACGTCCCCCAACTCCTCGCGAAGCTCCGACCGGGTCCCCGCCTCGATCGCGTCCGCGAGTTCGTACACCTCCTCGACGGCGTGCCGGACGAGGGACTCGTGAGTCTGCTCGGCGTCCCAGGGGCACCCTCCCGGGGAGCGGAGCCGATCCATCACCTCGACGAGGCGTCGGATCCCATCACCCACCCGAGATCCATTCGGGACGCTCGTTGAGGTTGAACCCGTTGATGTCCTTCCACATGACGAACTGCGCGAAGCTCAGTTCGGTCGAATGCGCGGCGATGTAGTCGCTGATGGCCTGGATCGAGGCGGAAAAATACTCCATGGTGAAGTCGCCGTATCGGGGGGAGAACACCGCATTCTCCTCGATGTCCTCGACCAGGTTGATGAGCGCGAGGGTTCCATTCGCGTCATGCATGACCAGGTTGAGGGCGTACACGTACCTCACGACGCGGAGACCCGCCGAGGTCACGGTGGTTTCGCCGACCTGACCCTGGCTGGCGTACGCCACCCACTGCCGCGCTCGTTCCGCAATGGCTTCGTCGGATAAGTCATCCTTGTAACCGATCTGTTCCGCAAACCCCACGACCGCGGGCCCGATGAGCAACAGAGTCAGGTCCTCTCCGGCGTTCGGACCCGAAAACAGTTCGTCCATCGCGTCCTGGATGGCGGTGATGTCGTCATCGGTGATGACGTAATCGTGGTACTCGGCGAGAACCCCCGGTTCCCCCTTCCCGGGGACCGCGCACCCCCCCAGGATGAGGAGGGAGAGGGCGGCGACGGCGAAGAAGCGGAATCGCGAAACGGTCATGGGGTCATCCTAGCCACCGGCGACGGCCGAGATGACGGCCCGCACCCAGTCGAGGACCTCGGGGCCCGTGATCGCCCGTCCGCCCGCCCTGCCGGCCGGGCCGGGGACGAGGAGCTGCCGTACGGCGGGCTTGACGATGGCCCCGGGGTAGAGCCGCCGCACCCTGAGCGCGGCGCTGTCGGCGAGGGAAACGGGAAAGAATCGGACGTACTTGCCCTGGACCGTCGCCTCGCTCAGGCCGTGCCCCTCGAGGTCGAGCCGAAGACCGGCGATGGCGAGGAGGTTCCGGACCTCGTCCGGCATCTCGCCGTATCGGTCGCCGAGCTCCTCCTCGACGGCCCGAGCCGCCTCCGGACCGTCGATCGCGGCGATGGCACGGTACGCCTCCAGCCGAAGCCTCTCGTGCCCGATGTAGGCGGGGGGTATGAAGGCGTCGAGGGGAAGGTCGATGAGGACGGGGGGCGCCTCCTCGGGCTTCCCCCCCTTGAAGGCCTCGACCGCCTCCCCGACCATCCTCATGTACAGGTCGAACCCGACCCCCTCGATATGCCCCGACTGCTCGGCCCCGAGCAGGTTCCCGGCCCCCCGGATCTCGAGGTCCTTCAAGGCCACCGCCGTCCCCGACCCCAAGTCGGTATGGGCGGCGATGGTCTCCAGCCTGTCGTGCGCCGTCTCTGTCATGGTCCGGTCCGCGGGGAAGAGGAAGTAGGCGTAGGCGCGCTCACGGCCCCGGCCCACCCGTCCCCGGAGTTGGTGGAGTTGACTCAGCCCGAACCTCTCCGCCCGCTCGACGATGAGGGTGTTGGCGTTCGGGATGTCGAGGCCGGATTCGACGATCGTCGTGCACACGAGCACGTCGTACTTGTCCTCGTAGTAGTCGACGATGACGCGCTCGAGTTGCCCCTCGGCCATCTGGCCGTGGGCGACGGCGATCCTCGCCTCGGGGACGAGGTCCGAGAGCCGGGAGGCCGCCCGCGAGATGGTCTTAACCGAGTTGTGGATGTAGAAGACCTGTCCGTCGCGCAGGAGTTCCCTCCGGATCGCGGCGACGATCTGGGCGTCCTCCTGCGGCCCGACGTAGGTGAGGATCGGCAGCCTTTCCTCCGGCGGGGTCGCCAGGGTGGAGAGTTCCCGGATGCCCGTGACCGCCATCTCCAAGGTCCTGGGGATGGGGGTCGCGGACAAGGCCAACACGTCGACGTCCGTCCGCATCGCCTTGAGGGTCTCCTTGTGCTCGACGCCGAACCGCTGCTCCTCATCGATGACGACGAGCCCCAGCCGTTTGAACCTCACCTGCCCCGTCAGCAGCCGGTGCGTCCCGATGACGATGTCGATCGTCCCGTCGGCGAGGCCCTCGACCACCTTCTTCGCTTGGGAGTCGGTCTGGAACCGCGACAGGGAGGCGATGCGGACGGGAAACTGGGCTAGACGGGAGGCGAACGTGTCGGCGTGCTGTCGGACCAGGAGCGTCGTCGGGACGAGGACGGCGACCTGCATCCCGTCCTGAACCGCCTTGAAGGCCGCCCGGACCGCGATCTCGGTCTTGCCGAAGCCCACGTCCCCGCATACGAGGCGATCCATGGGGACGGGCCGCTCCATATCGGCCTTGACCTCCTCGATGGTGGCCAACTGGTCGGGGGTCTCGACGTAGGGGAAGGATTCCTCGAGTTCCCGCTGCCAGGGGGTGTCTTCGCCGAAGGCGCGCCCCTCGCTCGCCATCCGGGCGCTGTACAGCCGGATGAGTTCCGCCGCGATCTCCTGCACGGCCTTGCGGGCCCGGGCCTTGGTCCTCGCCCAGTCGGCCCCGCCCATCCTGCTGAGGGCGGGGGTCTCCCCTCCGACGTATTTCGTCACGCGATCGAGGTGGTCGGTCGGGACGGAGAGCCGATCCCCCGGCAGGCCGCGGCGGGAGGGGGCGTATTCGATGACGAGGTACTCCCGCTCGACCCCCCGGACGTCGCGTCGGGCCATCTCGACGAAGCGGCCGACGCCATGCTGCTCGTGGACGATGTAGTCCCCGGGTCGGAGCGAGACCGGGTCGACGACGGCGCGACGACGGGAGGGGGTCCGGCCGGCCTGGGCGACGGGCGCGGCTCTGCCGGTCAGGTCCGATTCGGCGAGGACGGCAAGCTGTGACGACGGGAGCGTCCAGCCGCCGACCTGGACGTGGGGGACGATCGAGACGAGGGAATCCACCGGCTCGTACACGTCCTGAATCCGTGCCGGGATCTCCTCCTCGGCCAACCGCTCGGCCAACCGCGCGGCCGAACCCTGGCCGGAGGCGGCGACGACGACGCGCCATCCGTCGGCGAGTTTGGCCTTCAGGTCGGTGACGACCTTTGCCGGTCGACCGCGGTGGTCGTCCGCCCCCGCGATGCCCGTCTCGATAGCCCCCGACCCGCCGAAGGGGCCGACCCCGCCCCATCGCAGCCCCCGGCTCACCCCGGCCTCCCTCAGATCCTCGAGCCGTCGGAAAGCCCCGCGAGACAGGTCGATGGGCGCGGAACCTCCGGTCGACGCCGAGGACCACGCCGCGGCCAAGAATTCGGCCGCGGTCCGGCTGAGGTCCTCCTCCCGACGGGCGAGCCTCTCCGGCTCGATCTCCACGATCCCCGTCCCCGGGGGAGCTTCCTCGATGAGGGAGGTCAGGCCGTCGGCGAGGACGGGTAGCAGGCTCTCCATGCCCTCGACCGGGATGCCTTCCGCGACCCTGCCCAAAAGGTCCGCCGCCTCCGGAAGCCTGGGGACGAGCGCGGTGGCCCGATCCCGCACCGCGTCCGTCAGGAGCAGCTCCCGGCACGGGGGGGCGTACAGGCGTCGAGCGTCTCCGAGCGACCTCTGGTCGGCCACCCCGAAGAGGCGAACCGACTCGACCTCGTCGCCGAAGAACTCCACCCGGGTGGGGTGCGGGTCGATCGGGACGAAGACGTCGAGGATGCCTCCCCGGACCGCGAAGTCTCCGCGGTTCTCGACCATGTCGACCCGGGTGTAGCCGAAGCCTTGAAGCGCCTCGGTGAGCGAGGCGAGGCCGAACCGGTCCCCGGCCTCGACCACGACGGGCACGAGGTCGGCGAGCCCAGCGGAAAAGGGTTGGATGAGGGCCCTGACGGGCGCGACGATCGCCGCGAGCGGGGGGAGGGCGGACTCCCGCTCGACCTCCGAAGGATGGATGAGGCGACGGAGGGTGAGGATTCGGCGACCCATGGTGTCGGGGCGCGGGGAGAGGCGCTCGTGGGGAAGGGTCTCCCACGCGGGGAAGAGCGCGATGCGATCGGGGTCGAGGTAGGTGCCCATTTCCTCCGCGAACGCCTCGGCCTCCCGTCCCGTCGCCGTGACGACGATGGCCGGTCCGTCGCGCGTCGACGACGACAGGGCGACAAGGGCGGGTCCGGCGGAGGTCGGGGCCACGAGCCGCCCGCCCGTCGGGTCTGCCCCCCTGACACCCGGGTCGTCCCCGAGGAAGCCGAGGATCGCGCCGAGGGGCGGTCGAGGGGGCGCCATCATCCCGGCGCGTGGAAGCGCCGCTGAGCGGCCTCCAGACCCTCGGCCAAGACCATCTCAACGGCGTCGATCGCGTCGTCGACGAAAGCGGGCAGGGCCTTGCGCTGGGCCGGGGAGAAGGGACGGAGGACGTACGCGACGGCGTCACCCCCGCGAGGCCGTCCGATCCCGAGACGAACCCGGACGTAGTCGGCGGACTTCAGGGAACGCGTCACACTCCTCAGCCCGTTGTGGCCGCCCTCACCACCCCCGCGCTTGAGGCGGATCGTCCCGTACGGCAGGTCGAGGTCGTCGTGTACGACGACGACCTCCTCGGGGGCCACCTTGTGGTAGCGGGCGAGTGCCGCCACGGGCCCCCCGCTGAGGTTCATGTAGGAGAGGGGCACGGCCAGAAGGGCGGACGAACCCGGCTCGCCCGAGGCCTCGAGCCTCAGGGTTCCGACGGCGGCATTCGACTTGTGTCGCGAGAGCGTCACCTCGTTCCGACGGGCGAGTTCCGCGACGACCGCCTGTCCGACGTTGTGACGCGTCTTCGCGTATTCGGGGCCCGGGTTGCCGAGCCCGACGACCAGGGCGGTCATCCCCCGCCCCCTTCCTACTCTTCGGACGCTTCGGACGCCTCGGACTCCTCGCCTTCGCCTTCGGCCTCTTCGCCTTCAACGGCCTCCTCGCCCTCCTCGACCTCGGGGGTGGGCTCCTCGATGAGCCTCTGGTGGGTGATGGAGACGACCAGAGCATCCGGGTCGAGCAGCAACTCGACGCCCTCCGGCAGGGCGATCTCGCCCGCGAAGATCTTGTCCCCGTCCGCGAGACCCTCGATGGACACCTCGAAGGACTCCGGAAGGTGGGTCGCCTCGGCGGAGATCCTGAGCGTCGGATGCTCGAGGATGTGAAGGGTACCCGAGATCGATTCCCCCACCAGGTGCACGGGCACCTCGATCGCGAGCTTCTCGCCCTTCCTCACAACCAGCAGGTCGACGTGCTCGATCGCGTGGCTCACCGGGTTCTTCTGGACATCCTTGGCGATGGCGAGTTGCTCGCCCTTGCCCAGGACGATGGTGAGGAGGGCGTTCGGGTTCTTGAGCGCCATGGCCGTCGCGTGTCCGGGGAGTAGGACGTGAACGGGATCCGCTCCGTGTCCATACAGGACGGCCGGAATCGTGCCGGCCGCGCGGGCGCGCCTAGAGGCCCCCTTGCCGAATTCGGTTCTCGACTCGGCGTTCAGGGTCAACTGATCGGGCATGGGACTCCTCCATATATGCGGTTGCGTCGCGCAGCGAAGCGGGGCTAGCCGACGCGACCGCGTCGATCACGGGGGCCGGGGCCCTCCCTCGCCGTGGGATGACACGTAGTGTACCGTCAGGGCTTCGGCGGCGCGAACCGTTACGATGAAGTCGGGGATGGAGGTGCCCATGACGACCCGGAGTCTTCCCCACAGCGTGGTGGGGATTGGCGTGGCGATGGTTCTCCTCGTCGGCTGTTCGTCGAGCGAACCGACCCCCAGCCCGACGGAACCCTCGCCGACCACCAGCCCATCGGCGTCACCCAGCGAATCCGTCACCGCCACCACCGCCCCTAGGGCGGGCCGCGATCCCGAGATGTCGAACCCCGAGGCCCTCTCCCGGCTGACGGCACCCCAGACGGAGGAAACCTGGCTCGATGCCCCTCGACAAATCGCCTCCCCCGACTGGGCCGCCGGGGACGGCTACCTCGATCAAGACTGGGTCGGATGGTACGAGTTGGGCACGAGGGGTGGCCGAACGATCGTCGGCTTCAGTTCCGAGACGATCGAGGAGATCTTCGAGCGAAGCGGGACCGGGACTTGGGAATGGATCCCCTTCCCATCGGCCAGGATGGCGGTCGGACCCATCGCCGATTTCTACGGTGGATACGAGGCCGTGCCCGTCAACGCCTCCGTCTACTACGACTCGCTCACCCTGCCCGCCAGGTTCACGCTTCCGACCGGGGAACCCCTCATCACCCCCGAATACGACTGGGGAAGCCCCGAGGTTCCGGGCAACGACCCTCCGTCGCCCTCCGAGGGCGCCGTGATCGACCAGATCGGGGAGTACGACATCCTTCGATTCGACGAGCCCGTCCGCTGGATCTGGGCCGACGTCTACCCCGTGACGGAGCCGCCTTCCCTGACCTACCGCGAGTTCTTCTTTGTTCTCGAGACCCCCTACGGGGCCTACCTTCCCCTCGAGTACGCCCCCCTGGGAGAGATCGACGATATCGATTGGACCATCGATACGAACCCCGCTCCCGAGGGATACTCGTACCTGGCGGACATCAACGACATCGGCTGCGGACCCCGGGACTCGGACCACAACACCAGCGTCTTCGGGCTGTCGGACGGCGACTGGGTCGAGGCCGGGACGACCGCCGGGGGGGAAACGGTCTACGTCCCGACGGAGACGAACCCCCTGGTCGGGCCGATGTACGAGTCCTATCGCTCATACAGGGAAGAGTACGAGTTCGCCTACGTCTCCCAGGACGATTGGATCGTTGGGCCGGCACTCGTCGGGTACCGGGCTCCGGGCTCCGACGGGGGCGAATGGATCGTCTACCTCAACGGGGCGTACTCGGGCCGCGCCTGGTGCTAGAGCCCGACCCGGACCCGTACGGAGGGAACCTTTCGTCTAGCAGTTCCCGCTGAAGAGGCTCGTCACGGACCCGTCGTCGAAGACCTCCTGAATCGCCCGCGCGATCAACGGCGCGATCGACAGGACGGTCAGCCCGTCCCAATGTTTCTCGTCCGGAATGGGCAGCGTGTCCGTGACGACCACTTCCTTGATGGAGGAGTCCCGGAGCTTCTCCGTGGCCGATCCGGACAACAGGCCATGGGTCGCCGCGACGATGCAAGCTTCGGCGCCGTTCTCCACGAGGGCCTCGGCAGCCTGGGCTATCGTCCCCCCGGTGTCGATCATGTCGTCCACGACCACGCAGGTCCGTCCCTTGACGTCACCCACGAGCTCGTGCACCCGAGCCTCGTTGGGGATGGACGGATCGCGACGCTTGTGGATGATGGCCAACGGGGCGCCGAGGTGGTCGGACCACTGGTCGGCGAGGCGCACCCGACCCGCGTCGGGGGAGACGATGGTGAGGTTGTCGGGGGCCACCCTGGTGCGGATGTAGGCGGCCAACAGGGGCATGGCCCACAAATGGTCGACGGGGCCGTCGAAGAACCCCTGGATCTGCGCCGTGTGGAGGTCGACGGCCATGATCCGGTCGGCCCCGGCGGTCTTGAAGAGGTCCGCCACCAGGCGGGCGGAGATGGGCTCGCGGCCCCGGTGCTTCTTGTCCTGCCGGGCGTACCCGTAGGTCGGCGTCACGACGGTGATTCGGGCGGCGGAGGCCCTCTTGAGCGCGTCGACCATGATGAGATGCTCCATGATCGAGCGGTTGATCGGGATGGCGTGTGTCTGAATGGCGAAGACGTCCGCACCCCTGACGCTTTCCCCGAACCTGATGTAGAGCTCCCCGTTCGCGAATGTCAAGGCATCCATCGGGACGATTTCCGTTCCCAACTCTTCGGCGATCGCGTGGGCGAGTTCCGGGTGAGTCCTCCCCGATGCCAAGACCATCCGGTGTCCCTGGGTTGCTGCCATCACGCGGTCCCTTCTGTCGTCTTCTTCTTGCCTGAGGCCTTCTTGACGCTCGTCTCCGCCCCACTCGTCGTGTCCGCCCTATTCAGGCTCTCCTCGGCCGCGTCGGCGGATGGCGTGCCCGCCCGCTTGTTCGCCACCCATCCCTCTCGATTCTGCTGGGGGGCGTCGTTGTAGGCCAAGGCACCGGGGGGAACGTTCCGGCGGATGGTCGACCCCGCCCCCGTGTACGCTCCGTCGCCGACGGTCACCGGGGCGACGAGGGTGTTGTCCGAACCGATGCGCACGTGGGAACCGACGGTCGTTCTGTGCTTGGTCACGCCGTCGTAGTTGACGACGATGGTCCCCGCCCCGATATTCGAGTGCTCGCCGATAGTCGCGTCTCCGACGTATGAGAGGTGGGGCACCTTGGACCCCGTTCCGATATCGGCGTTCTTGGTCTCCACGAAGGCGCCGATCTTC
>CAYTLH010000204.1:0-11145 GCA_964438525.1 uncultured Demequinaceae bacterium
GGGGAAGGCCGCCCGGGCTCGGGTGAGGCATTTTCGGCCCTGGAGCGTGGGGTAGACGGGCCGCCCGACCGAAGATTCGAGCCGGACCGACAAGAGGGCCGATACTACTTTCGACATTGCGCGAAGGCCTAACGGTTTCGATCGGCGTCGAATCGTTTCGAGGCCCAAACGTTGCGTCAACCACACTGTGATTCAGCCCACCCGCCTCGGCGGGACAGCCGTCGAAAGGCAAAGGACAATAGAGGTAGAAGGTCAAGAAGTCAATAGCTGGTGAGAATCAAGAAGTAACGATGAGGGAACGAGTAAGGGACAACGAGGTTCCGGAGAGGAGGGCGAGATGGTTACTATCCGAAGGCAGACGATCGGATTGTTCTTGGCCGTCTTTGCCGCTCTAGGTCTCGTGGTGTCGCTCAATGTCCAGCACTCGCTCGATATGAGCGGGGCGCCGGGCGGCATTCCTCTCAGCGGTGGAGTACACCCGTAGGCAAAGAAAAGCGGGGCCCGTCCGATCGGCGGGCCCCTTGCCATGTCCCGGGGGGATTCAAACCTGATACCAACCAAAACGGCCCCGTCACCCGTTATCGAGGGTGAAGGGAAGTGAGTGCCGCCGATGGGCGGCACTTCTCGTTGGGTAGGACATTGGTCCGGGTTCCGGTGGGTCGAATCGCCCACTTGGGACATAACGGGGTCCGTTATCGAAATTGTGACCTGCTCGGCGCGACAGGAGTGGCTGGGCACGGCATGCTGTAGCCAGCGAAAAGAGTGACGTACCTCAGAGGTGAGGCTCTCGACGGGTGGAAGGAACGATGATGACACGCACACACGGGCGGACGGGACTCCGTTTCCTGACGATGCTTCTGGGGATTGCGCTCACGACCGCTGGGTTGGTTGTGGTTACCGGGGCAAGTACTTCAGCAGTTTTCCTTTCAGGATACGACTCAACAACGGGCTACACCCCGGTGCCCACGGGCTTTGATCCAGAGAATCCCGATCCCAGTGCGTGGGTTCTCGGTTGGAGTTCTAGTGTCACAGGCTACGCAGGCTGGACGCATGAGAACTCGAAGAGCAAGGAGGATTGGACGATGGATGGCCGCACGTACCACGGCGTGTGGCATGACTCCGGGTACAACGGAGATAACTGCGTCTCGTATGTCGCGTATCGAATGTCTATGAACCATGTGGAGCGGTGGATTTTCTACTCGAACGGCAGTCGCAACGCTAGCAACTGGTGGAGTGTTCATGCGAAGGCATGGAATGAAGATCACGCTGGTACAGACAACGACATCACGCGCGACGATAATCCGCGCGTCGGATCGGTTGCGATTTGGGACCTCAACGGAAAGAACCACGTCGGATACGTTGACTATGTAAAGTGGAAGGCCGATGGCACGGTTGAGTACATCCTGACGAGCGAATCAGGTGCAACCGCAGGGGCAAACCAGCGCGCCAAGTACGTACCAGGTGCATCGAATTGGCCCCACGGATTCCTTCACGTCGGGGATCTCGATCCGTATTGGGAGGACGGTCCGGACCCCACACCTACGACGACCCCTACTCCGACACCGACACAAACCGTGTACTCGTGGGATGTTGACAACTGGAATCACCTCGCGGAGGCCATCGAACAGCCAGGGGATGCCACCGAACCTCTGACGGTTGAAGATCGATTCTCGCGAGGGGGCATTCTCGATCCGACTTCACATACGAGTACCACGAGTGCAACGCAACTTCAGGAATACATAACCGCGAATGACGACTACAGAGCCATCCCACTCACCGGAAATGATATAGACGGCTCCTGGGGGCCGCAGACGACAGAGAAGATCGCGAGTTTCCTATACAACCAATGTACGTGGATAGGGACTGCTCTAGCACCGAAGCCGTCAACTCCAGACGGTGTCCTCGACGGGAAGATCAACGGAGGCGCCGGCTACTTTATTGACGAGGCTTTCGCGACCTATCTGGCCTTCTGTACGGCAAACCACGACTCATACATCCAGATTGATTCGAACCAGACCTACGGGGCGGTGTACGAAGACGTGAGCCCCAACATCACCGGGGCGAGCAGCACCTACACCGCGGCCGTGACCTCGGCAGGTGTCATCGGCAATCAGGTGACTTTGGCTCAGAACACCTCCGACGTCTCCGAAGCGGCGTCCTATTGGGTGATCGCCGCCAACGAGACGGACACCTTCAACACCCAAAGGGGTCTGCAAACCTATTACTTGCTGATGTTGATTGACGATAACGTCGACTACCCGGGCGCTCAATGGCTCATCGACGCGAAGAACAGCGCCAGTACCAAATCCGAGACTCTGGAGGATGACTACCTCCCCGGCGTGGAACAGGCACTGAACGCCATCGCAACTGTCGTCACGACCGAGGCGGGGAGCGACATCTCAGATGTCGAAATGGTGTCATCCGCGGTGAACACAGCCGCAACTGGGGCTCAGACCGCCTACGAGGACGCCCTTCTCGCAACGGATTCGGCGTCCGCGCTAGCCTTGGCGACGGCCACCGATTTGAAGGCTGAGACAGCCCGCGGGGCAGCCGATCAGGCCACGGTTGTCTACGACGACATCGCCGAAGCCAGAACCATCCTGCTCACCTCGGGGTTGGGGAATGCTCCGGACCTCAACTCGGAATGGGTTGACATATCGAGCACTCACACGGTGTATGAACTGGCCGCGAGCAAGGCCGAACTGTACGCGGCGGCTATTCGCGTTATAGCCCAGCGTCTCGTTGCCGAGGAGCAGGCGGCCATCGCGCAGTCCTACCTCGGCCAGGCCGAGGCGTCCGCCACGAGCACGGAGGCCCAGGGGTACGCGCAGCAAGCCCGTACCGCGGCCACCGCCGCCGCCACCGCCTACACCAACGCCAATCAGGCGGTGACCGCCGGCGTGCTCGTGGCGCTAGGTGCCCCTGCGGGGCTTCAGGAACTCATCGGCGAACTGGAGTTGATGGCCAGCAACAACCTCACGTATGCCGAGGCGGCGAAGAACAACGCCGACTCCTACGCAGATGACGCCGAGGGCATCGTCGACAGGTTCACGGCGGAAGAGAACACGAGGGGTGAGGCGCTCGCCACCGGAGTCGCCGCGGACGCTGCCCGGGATACCGCGAACGCGGCCATTCAGGCGGCGTCGGATGCGCTTGACGCGACCACATCAGAGGACGCAGCGATCGAGGCGGAAGAGGCGAACGAGAAGGCGGGTGACGCGGGTCTGGCCTACGAGGACGCCGACCGGCACCACACGGCAGCGGAGACCCAGGCGGAGAACGCTGGCCACACGCAAATCGCGGAGGACTGGCTCGATATCGCCGACGGACATCTCGACCGTGCCTCCGAGGCCCTCAACGAGGCCCTGGCGTCGGTCGCACTTGCCGACTTCTTTGTGGCGCTCCTAACAAGCAGCGAGGCGCAGGGCCAGGCGGCCGATGCCGCATACACCGCGAGTCAGGCGAGCGACTCCGCTACCGCGGCTCTGGCGGTCGTCGACGCGCAGAATGCCTACAACGCGGCCGGTGACGCCCTTGTCGACGCGACGGCGGCGCGCACGCGTGCGCAGAATGCCCTCAACGCGGCGCCGGACTCCACGGTCGCTCAGAACGCCGCGCAATACACTACGGACAACCTGACCGTGGTGGCTGCGTCCAAGACGGCGGCCGAGCAGTCTCTTCAGGCGGCTCAAGCCTCGCTCGCCACACTTCTGAATGAGGAGTTGACGGAGGATAGCGCCGCGGACGCCGTGCTGGCGGCGGGTCGTGCCCATGACGCGGCGGTCGCCGCGATGGGGCATGCCTCGGATACCAAGGACGCAACAACGTCAGAGGACGCCTTGGCGGCGTGGGCTCTGGCCGACCAACAGCGGCAAACAGCCCAAGATGAGTACGACGAGGTTGTCCGGCTCAAGGGCATTGCGGAACAGGCAGCAACCGACGCGGGTACAACTCGTGCCCAGGACGCGCTCGACATAGCAGAGGGCGCCCTTGGATCGGCCACCCAGGATCGAGACGACGCCAAGGTCGCGGCCGCGGAGGCAGACGGGAAGGCTCAGTCTCTGGTCGCTCTCGAGGCCGTCGAGGACGCGCGGATAGCGTCCGAACTGGCGGCGCAGTTGGCGATCGATGCCGACAATGCCGAAACCTCGGCGGAGGCCTACGACATAGCAGCGTTGGCGTTTGAGCAGTCTCAGGATGCCGTCGACGCGCGCAATGCGGCGGAGACGGCGCGGGACGCCGCGATCGCCGCAGATGGCATCGCCCAGACCGACGATGCCTTGGCGTTTGCCCAGACCGCGACCGACGCGGCGACTGACGCCGAAATATACCGGAGTGCCGCGGCGCAGAGTTATACCGACGCCATGGCATCCACCGACCGGATCCTGAACGAGGAGCGGGCAACTCTGGAGGCCGCAGCGGCCGACGCCGCTCGAGAGGCCGCAGAAGCCGCCGCCGTTGCGGCCGATGCCGCCCGGGCGGCCGCTGAAGCTTCGGCCCTCGCGGTCGCTGAGGCTGCGGAGGCTGCAGAGGCGATACCCCACGCGGCATCAGCCAGCGGGGCCGCGGCGGAAGCACGGGCACAAGCGGACATTGCCGAAGGTGCCGCCCAGGATGCCCTAGAGGCACACGGTCGGGCGGTGATTGCTGCCACGGCGGCGGGAAGTGTCGCCGCGGCGTTGTCGCTCGACGATGCCCTTGACTCCAAGGATGCCGCCGAGGACGCGGCGACGGAGGCTCGTACGGACGCCGATGCGGCAACCGAGGCGGCGGCGGTGGGGCAGGCCACCCTGGCCGTACGGGCAGCCGAGGAGGCGGCAGAGGCGGCCCAGGTGGCCGAGGCTCAGGCCTTGCTGGCGCTCGACGCGACCGCGTCGCCCGAGGCCCGCAACGCCGCCGACAACGCCATCGACGTGGCGGACTTCGCGGCGTTCCTCGCGGATGTCGCTTCAGACGCCATCGAAGCGGCGTATGTGGAAGTCGGGTTCATCGTGGATCCGATCGTCCAAGGGGAGGCGAATGATGCGGTGAATGGCGCCGCCACCACGCCCGAGGACGCGGCCGGATCCGCGGCCGAGGCGGCGGTATGGGCCGCGGAGGCGGAGGCGGTCGCCCAGAAGTGGGTAGCCTCCGACGCCCTCTCCGACGTCCAGCTGGCCGCTCAGGCCGCGAACGACGCCACCGACGTGGCGTTGGCGGCTCCCACGGGGGCGGCGGCCAAGACGGCGGCCGATGAAGCCGAGGCAGCGGCGGATGACGCCGATGCCGCGGCTCAGGCCGCTGACACGGCACGCATGGCAGCCGAGGCTGCGGCGGAGGTCGATACTGAGTCGACTCCCGCGGACGCTAACGCCGCACAGGCGGGCACATACGCCCAAGAGGCCCTGGCGATGGCGGCCCAAGCTCGTGAATCGGCCGACGAGGCCACCGAATACGCGGACACCCTCCTCGCCTACGAGGCCGAGACGCTTGCCCAGCGTGAGGCGGCCGAGGCGGCGGCGGACGTCGCCGGAGACGCAGCCCAAGACGCGGCCGATTTCGCGGCGGCGGCCGAGGCGGCGGCACACGCCGCGGATACCGCGTCGACCCGGTCGGGGGCTGAGGCTCAGGTCGCTATCGCCGACCAGGCGGTCGTCGACGCGGGGATCGCGGTCAGTAACGCGGAATCGGCGGAGGCGGACGCGGAAACGGCCGCCTACGCCGCGCAAACCGCAGCCAACATCGCCGGGACCGACGGCGCCATCGCCGACGTCGGGTTGGCATGGGAGGCGGTCGAGGACGCGGAGCAGGCGGTCGAGGACGCCCAGGCGTCCCAGGCCGAGGCCCAGGTCTATGCGGACTACGCGGCGATCGAGGCGGCCTCCCGCCCGAGCTTGACCACGTCCCTGCCCTCGTCGTCGAACTGGACGTCGTCGCACTGGCAGGCCCTGGCCGACGCGATCGGATATTCCGGCGCGCATAGCAACTTCGGCCGGGACACCGCTTACACCACCTATGCCCAGCGCGCGACCGCCGCGACGGCGGCGCTTCAGAACTATCTCAACGCCCACGACAACGGGGTGGGCAACATCCCCATCGACAGCTGGTTCGGTCCCCAGACGACCGAGAAACTCCGCCAGATCCTGGGTCTGAGGTGCGACTTCACGGGCGGTGACGCCACCGTGGTCACGAGCGGTGCCATCGATGGGGAACTGAGCGACGGTTCCAAGTGGGTCTTCAACCGGGATGAGGCCGAGTCCCTGGCCGCCTGCCTCAACGCCGGCAGGTTCGGAGACAAGAACCTCGAGGCGAGCGTCGCGTCGGCGGCCACGGTAGGAGCCGCGGCCGTCGTGACCGGATACGCCGGAGAGGCTTCAACCGCGGCTCAGGCGGCAGCGCAAGCCGAGACGTCGGCGGTCGCCTACGACCAGGCCGCGATCGCGAACGCGAAGGCCACGGCTGCGGAGGATGCCCTGCCCGCCGTGATCGCCGCGCGTGCGGAGACCGAGACGAGGGCCTTCTTCGCCAACTCGAGCTCCGGGGACGCCTATCTGGCGACGGCGCTCGACGCGGAAGCATCGGCCATAGCGGCGGCCGAAGCCGCCCGGCAATCGGCGGACGATGCATTGGCCGCGGCGGATCAGTTGGCTCTCGTGGAGCGGGAGGCCGCGAGGGATCTCGCGGTGTCCAGTGCTCAGGATGCGGGGCAAGCCGAATACGAGGCTCAGCAGGCGGCGATGGACGCGGCCCTAGCGGCCTTGAGTGCCGCCGAAGCGACCGACTCCGTCTCCGCTCAGGCCTCCGCGACGGCGGCTGCCGACGCGGCCCAGGCGGCGAGTGACGCGGCTACGGCCGCATCCGATGCCGCCGGGGTGGCTCAGACTGCGGCCGGTGAAGCCGGCATGCAAGAGGCGACCGATGCCGCGACGGATGCCGCCGATTCGGCGACGGCAGCCGAGGGCTACGCGACCGCGGCGGCTGGGTCCGCTCAGGATGCCGCCGATTCCGTCGTCAGGATGGAAGCCCAGGAGGAGGCCGTCACCCAGGCGGGCCTCGCCCTCCAGGCTCGACTCGACGCCGAAGGCGCGGCCGCGGATGCGGCAGCGGCGGCGGTCGCGGCGGAGAACGCCACGAACAACGACGACCTGCTTGCGGCGGTCGTGGCGGCGCAAGATGCTGCCGACCTCGCGGCGGGATACTCGACCGATGCGGCGGCGGCGTCGCAAGCGGCCGCGGATGCGGCGGCGATCTCGGAATCGGCGATCGCCCTGGCGGCGGCCGACGATGCCTCCGATGACGCCGCTTTGGCGGCGACGGCGGCCACGGCGGCTCAGGTCTCCGCGGACGACGTCATGTCCGGTGCGGCGGCGATCGTGGCACAGAAGGAGGCCGAGGCGGCTGCCCAGGCCGTGATCGCGGCCGACGCGGCGACCACCGTAAGCGACGCGGCCGTCATCGCCGCCCAGAAGGCCGCGGAAGCGGCTGCGGCGGCCACGGCGGCGGTTGCGGCTCCCACCAAGGCCACATCGCAGGCTCAGGCCAATATCGCCAATCAAGCCTCGGCGGATGCTCAGGCGGCTCTCGCCGATGCCACGCAAGCCGTGGCGGACGCGAACGCGGCGGTGACGGTGGCCGAAGCGGCCTACCTGGTTGCTCCCACGACCGCTGCCGAAGCGAGCGTGGCGGCGGCTCAGGCTTCTGCTGCGGACGCGGCGGCCTCGTTGCCGGCTGTTGAAGCCTCGGCTACCGCTGCGGCGGCATCCGCGGCGGCGGCCACAGCGGAGGCGGCCAGCCGACCGAGCCTGTCGATCGGATCGTCCGGCGTGTGGTGGGGATCTTCCCACTGGCAGGCGCTGGCGAATGCCATCGGATACGGCGGGTCTCACTCCAACTTTGGGCGAGACTACGCGTTCAACACCTACTCCAACCGGTATGCGTATTCGGCGAAGGTCTTCCAGGCCTACCTGAACGCGCATGACGGTGGAGCGACGGCCAACATCCCGGTCGATGGATGGTGGGGACCGCAGACGACGGAAAAGCTGCGGGCCATCCTGCATCGTCAGTGCGGATTCCCCGGGAACTACTACGGTGCCATCGACGGCTACTACACCGGTAGCACAAAGTGGATCTTCAACCAGGATGAGGCGGCGAATCTTGCCGCCTGCCTCAACGCCGGGAGGTTCTAGAGGGACTGTCGTACGAATGCGTGAGTGATGCAGAAGGGGCCCGCCAACCGGCGGGCCCCTTCAGCGTGAAGCGCTCTACTTCTTCTTGGCGGGAGCCTTCTTGGCCGGAGCGTCGTGCTTGGCCTTACGCGATACCAGGATCGCGATGAGGCTGACGAGCGACAGCATCAGGACGATGCCGAGGGAGTTCTCCAGCTTTTGCCACCAGGGGGTTGAGAAGTCCCCGAAGTAGTTGTACTCGACCTCCAGAACCTCCCAGATTTGGAGGAGTTGGAGGATGAGCACGCCCGCCGCCGAGACGAGGACCGTCCACAGCAGGACGCGGCGCGTCTGGTCGATAACGGTGCATTCCTTCATGGTTTACTTCTCCTTCTTCGCGTATTTGCCGACCAGGATGCCGAGCAGCAAGGTCGACGCCGTGGCCACGATCGTCCCGAGGCTCAGGATGAACTTGCCCCAGATAGAGATGTCGACTCCGCCGAACAGGCCCAAGGGCATGATCTCGGTTTCCATGCCCATGCCGCCGTCGCCGAAGGCGTCCAGGAACCGTGGGATCTCGATCGGCTCGAAAAAGTCGATCACGTCCCAGGCCAAGAGGATGAGAAGGGTGGCGAGAAGCACCGCACTGCCGAGCAGGGCCCACAGCGAGCACCTCCGCACCTTCTCGAGGATGGTGCATTCCATATCGGGTCTTCCCCTCGTCGTTCTTCAGGCGGGAATGCCCGCCCGCACCCGAGCCTAGCGCGTTTGGGGCGGGATATACCGGAGTTGGCTGGCACACTAGTCCCGTGACCGGAATCCTCGACGAACTCTCTTGGCGGGGCCTCGTCGCCCAGACGACCGACGAGGCCGCCCTGCGCGAGGCCCTCGACGCGGGCCCCATCACCCTGTACTGCGGCTTCGACCCGACGGCCGCCAGTCTCCACGTCGGCAACCTCATGCAGATCCTCGCCGTCCGACGTTTCCAGGACTTCGGCCACCGCCCCCTCCTTCTCGTCGGCGGCGCGACCGGGCTCATCGGCGACCCCCGCATGTCCGGCGAGCGAACCCTCAACCCCGTCGACGTCGTCGCCGGCTGGGTCGACCGCATCCGCGCCCAGATCGAGCCCTTCATGCGGTTCGACGGGGACAACCCCGCGTGCATGGTCAACAACTACGACTGGATCGCCGGGCTCGACACCGTCACCTTCCTCCGCGACGTCGGCAAGCACTTCCGGATGGGGACGATGCTCGCCAAGGAGACGGTCGCGAGGCGGCTCGCGTCGGACGAGGGGATCTCGTATACGGAGTTCTCGTACCAGGTGCTTCAGGGGATGGACTTCCTCGAGCTGTACCGGAGGCACGGGTGCGTCCTGCAGACCGGCGGCTCCGACCAGTGGGGGAACCTCTTGGCGGGGACCGAGCTCATCCGCAAGGCCGAGGGGGCCACGGCGCACGCGGTCGCGACCCCGCTCGTGACCAAGGCCGACGGGACGAAGTTCGGCAAGACCGAGGGCGGATCCGTCTGGCTCGACGCGGAGATGACGAGCCCGTACGCGTTCTACCAGTTCTGGGTGAATTCCGACGACGCCGAGGTCGTCCAGTATCTCAAGTACTTCACGTTCCGGTCGCGGGAGGAGATCGAGGCGCTGGAGCGGGCCGTGGCCGAGGAGCCGCACAAGCGCGAGGCGCAGCGGGCGCTCGCGTATGACGTCACGGCCCTGGTGCACGGGGACAAGGCCGCCGACGCGGTCCTCAAGGCTTCTCAGGCCATATTCGGGCGAGGGGAGCTCGCCGGGCTCGACGCGAAGACGCTCGAGGGGGTGGCGCAGGAGGTGCCGTCAGCCGAGATCCCGGCTGGGACGACGATCGTCGACGCCCTGGTGGCCGTGGGGCTGGTCGAATCGAGGTCGGCCGCGCGGCGGGCGGTTGGCGAGGGGGGCGCGTACCTCAACAACGAGAACGTCCCCGACCCCGACTTCGCCCTGAACGCCAAGGCGGCCATCACCGGTGGCTGGGCCGTCGTCCGGCGCGGTAAGAAGACCGTCGGCCTGGTCCGCATCCTGTAGCCGGAGCTTCGCGACCTCAGGATGGCAGCGGCCGCGACACGCCCGGGATCCCCACGGGTTGACGAGAGACCCCCCCGCGTCGTACGTTTGTCCTCGCTGCCTGAACGGAAGCACTCGACGGAGGACTGAACAAGGCCACGGCGAGACCCTTCGAGGCGGCACCTCCCTTCGATTTCAACAGGTGCCAGGTGTGCCCAAACGGAGTAGAATGGAGGGCCCAGCCAGGCGGCGAATCGCAATCGACGCGGTTTGACGCAAGGGTATGGGAACACTAAGATTGTAGGGTTGCCCTGAAACGGGTCGAGAGACCCGGATCGGTGCGCGTCCGAACCTTGAGAACTCAACAGCGTGCCACTAAGTCGATGCCAAATTTTGAACCCGGCGTCGCCACCCCCGTAAGGGAAGGAGCGACGCAGGATTCCTTTGGTTGAGATCAAATGTCAGTGACATTTGTTTAAAGCCGGAGATTGAACGGCCCTTCGGGGCCACTTCCAATGAAGGTTCACCGCGCAAGCGGATACCAAACAGACCTTTACGGAGAGTTTGATCCTGGCTCAGGACGAACGCTGGCGGCGTGCTTAACACATGCAAGTCGAACGAGAAACCGGAGCTTGCTCCGGTGGACAGTGGCGAACGGGTGAGTAACACGTGAGTAACCTGCCCTTGACTTCGGGACAAGCCTGGGAAACTGGGTCTAATACCGAATACGAGACGCACCGGCATCGGTAGCGTCTGGAAAGAATTTCGGTCAGGGATGGACTCGCGGCCTATCAGCTTGTTGGCGGGGTAACGGCCCACCAAGGCGACGACGGGTAGCCGGCCTGAGAGGGCGACCGGCCACACTGGAACTGAGACACGGTCCAGACTCCTACGGGAGGCAGCAGTGGGGAATATTGCACAATGGGCGCAAGCCTGATGCAGCAACGCCGCGT
>CAYTLH010000205.1:0-6808 GCA_964438525.1 uncultured Demequinaceae bacterium
CATCGAGGTGTAGAGCTCGGCGACGTGACGGGCCGCCTCGGCTGTGAGTTCCCGGCGATGTTCGGAGAACACCGGCTCGAGGTCGCCGGACTGGAGGAAGAGCAGGGAGTCGTAGTGGTCGGGCAGATCCTCGAGCGAGAATCGGATACGGGCGTCCTTGGGAAAACGCCCCGGCTCCCATATCTCGAATTCGTGGAAGTTGCACGCGATGACCCAGCGCGCCGCCGGGATCCCCGCCTCGTCGTCCGACGACTCCTCCCAGTAGCGCTTCCGCTGGTCTTCGGCCTTGTCGAGGGAGACTCCCGGCTTCTTCATCTCGACGATCAGCGTCCCCGGCCAGTGGAGGTCCATGAAGCCCGCCGACGACTTGAAGTCCTCGAAGCGCGCTCCGACGGCCTGCCGGTCCGTTCCGTAGGCGGCGAACAGCTGGTTCAGGAAGGTTTGGGCCTCGGATCTTTCAGAGCCCGAGAATCCCCGCCACCGGGATACGAACTCCCGGAGCGCGGATTCGATCTCGCTGCCGCTACGCACGTCCCGCCTCCGTCGTCAGGCCGCCCGCCGTCGGGTGCCCCACGCCCATCATCCTCTAGATCAGGCGGAGAGAGTCGCCCGCGTAGTACGTGTCCTGCATGAGCCGCTTGCGGGTCTTCTCGATTTCGGCGATGGCCGCGATAAGGGCGAGCTCGATGTTCGGCTCTTTGGCGTGCTTGCGGACCCTGGCCAAGGCCTTCCTGGCCCGGGCGAGGGAGTGTTCCAGGTTGAGGAGTACGTCCGAGACCTCCCCCAACGCCATCTCCCGCGCCTTCTCCTCCGGGGAGTGGCCCGAGGGGCCTGGCGCCTCGGCTGCGGTCGTCATCGCCGGTCCTCCTCTTCTTCCTGGGTCCAGGCTACCCCCGGACTCCGACTTGGCGTCGGCCCATCGCCGGGTTGTGGAGGAAAGATCGCGTCGAATCAAGCGTTCCCTTCGGGCGCCGCGTCGACCCCGCCGGTGAGGGCTCCGGTCAGCCGGCGTTGACGAACCCGACCCCGGTCGTCGTCGACTGCACCTCGGCGCCGCCGTAGTAGGTCACGTTGCCGACACCGCTGAGGCTCACCGTGAGGGTTTCGGTCGCCGTCACGGTGACGTTTCCGGCGCCGGAGAGCTCGACCTCCGCGGTTTCCGCGTCGAGGCCGCGGGCGCTGACGTTCCCGGTGCCCGTGAGGCGGAGGACCGCCGACTTGGCGTTCCCCGACACGGTGACATTGCCGGCCCCGTCGAGGTTGACGTCGAACGGGCCCCCGGCGACGTCCTCGACGGTGATGTTCCCCGCGCCCGACAGCGTCACCGACTCGACCGACGGCGCGGTGACGACGAAGTCGACGTCGAGGTCGCGGGTGTCGAAGTCGTAGTGCTCGTCCAGCACGAGCGTGCCGTCCACGACCTCGCTCTCGACCCCGTCGAGGAATACGGCGTCGGTCGTGATCGTGACGTCGTAGTCGTCGCCCGGGACGACGGTGACGTCGCCGACTCCGGCGAGGTCGACGGCGTCGAAGGGGGTCAGGGGGCGGGTCTCCGTGACGGTCTCGCCGGAGGGGCCCGTGCCGGTGAGGTCGCACCCGGCCAGGACGGCGGGGAGCAGGGCGGCGCAGGAGAAGGCGGTGAATGCGGGGCAGATGCGGTGTCTCATGCGCCCACGGTAGCGGAGCCGCGCGGGTGGAGCCTCGTGCGTACGGGGGAGTTCGGGCCTCCCCCCACGGGGGTATTCCCCTAAGGGGTCGACACCCCCCAGATGACCGCCTCGGCGGCTTCCCGACCCCGGAAGATCAACTGGGCGACGTCCTTCCTCGACCATTGGGCGTACCCCTCGAGCGCGGGTCGGATCATGGTGACCTCGGGAAGCTCCTCCAGCCGGGCGAGTTCCCGTTCGACCTGCTTGCTGTGGAGGATGTCCCACTCGTGGCACGCCCGGACCCCGATGATGTGGGTCGCCCCCATATCGATCGCCGCCTGGATGGGGAGGTTGGCGGCCACCCCGCCGTCGACGTACCATTTCCCATCGCGCTTGACCGGCGCGAAGATGCCGGGAACGGCGATGCTGGCGCACAAGGCCGTACCGATGCTCCCGTGGGTGAAGAGGACGGCCTTCCTCGTCTTGACATCAGTCGCGACGGCCCCGAAGCGAACGGGCAGGTCTTCGATGAGTCTGTCGCCTCCGAGTTCCTCGATGGTCGAAAGGAGGCCCTTCGTGTCGAGGACCCCGAGTTTGGGCCTGCGATTGAGGATGCCGAAATCGCTCCAGGTGGCTTTCCGGACGAGTTTGCCGATGGAGCTGGGGCGGAGGCCCGCGGCGTAGGCTCCGCCGATTATGGCGCCCGCGCTCGTCCCGACGACGATCGGGGGAAAGACCCCGTACTCGTTCAGAACCTCGAGGACGCCGACGTGCGCGGCCCCGAGGGCGCCGCCTCCGCCGAGGGCGATGGCGAGCCCGTCCCGGGCATTGCACCAGTCTTCTACGATGCCGGTTTCGGGACGGGTGGTCATAGGCCGCCCTTCCATCGTCGGAGCCCGCTCGTCGGGGTGGGGGTGCTGGGATTGGTGCCCTCGACAGGAGTCGAACCTGCGACCTTCGGTACCGGAAACCGGCGCTCTATCCGCTGAGCTACGAGGGCGTCTGCGGGCCATCCCGCGGCATTCGAGACTACCAGTCCAACGATCGAAATCGCCTATCGCAGCGATGCCGTCGACAATCTGGGCATGTGACCGGCGGGCTCCCCGATAGAATCGGGCGGTGACCCCCGAGGATCTCTCCGCCGCCATCCGAGAGTGCCTGGTGGCCGCCGTCTCCGCCGGGGAGATCGCCCTCGACGCCGACGCGCTCCCCGAACCCAGGGTCGAGCGCCCTCGGGAACGGGAGCATGGGGATTGGGCCACGAACGTCGCCATGCAGGTGGCGGGCGCGGCGGGCCTTCCCCCACGGGAGATCGCCGCCCTCCTCGCCACCCGGCTGGCGGCCGTGCCCGGGATCGCGTCGGCCGAGGCCGCCGGCCCGGGTTTCCTCAACATCCGGCTCGGGGCGGGGGCCGCGGGGGAACTCGCCCGCACCATCGTCGAGGCCGGGGACGGCTTCGGCCGGGGCACGACCCTTACGGACGTGACGGTCAACGTCGAGTTCGTCTCCGCCAACCCGACCGGGCCGATCCACCTGGGCGGCACCCGGTGGGCGGCCGTCGGGGACAGCCTGGCCCGCCTCCTCGAGTCCCAGGGAGCACGTGTCATCCGGGAGTACTACTTCAACGACCACGGGGTGCAGATCGATCGTTTCGCGGGATCCCTGCTCGCCCGGGCACAAGGCGAGGAGGCGCCGGAGGATGGGTACGGCGGCCAGTACGTCGACGACATTGCCGCCGCCGTCATCGAACAGGCGACCGAGGCCGGGGAACCCGATCCCAGAACCCTTCCCAAGGCCGAGTCTCTCGAGGTCTTTCGATCGCGGGGGGTGGCGATCATGTTCGCCGAGATCAAGTCCTCGTTGCACGCTTTCGGGGTCGACTTCGACGTCTACACACACGAGGAGTCGCTCCACGACTCGGGGGCGGTCGCCCGAGCCCTGGACCAACTCAAGAACAGCGAAGCCCTGTACGAGCGGGACGGGGCGTGGTGGCTACGTTCGACGGAATTCGGCGACGACAAGGACCGGGTCGTCGTCAAGTCCGACGGGACGGAGGCGTACATCGCCGGGGACATCGCGTACATCCGCGACAAGCACGAACGCGGGGCGGATTTCTGCATCCTCCTGTTGGGCGCGGACCATCACGGATACGTCAGCCGACTCAAGGCCGCCGCGGCCGCGCTCGGCTACGACCCCGACTCCATCGAGATCATCATCGGCCAGATGGTCAACCTCGTGAAACACGGCGAGCCCGTCCGCATGTCCAAGCGCGCCGGCACCGTCGTGACCATGGAGGACCTGGTCGACGCCGTCGGGGTCGACGCCGCCCGCTACGCCCTCGTCCGATCCTCCGTCGACTCCACCCTGGACGTCGACCTCGACCTCCTCGCCTCCCACACGAACGCCAACCCCGTCTTCTACGTCCAGTACGCCCACGCCCGGGCGTCGAACGTCGCCCGAAACGCCGCGGAATACGGCGTCTCCCGCGAGAAGGCCTTCGACCCGGCGCTGCTCGCCGACGAGACCGAGACCATCCTCCTCGGCATCCTGGGCGAGTTCCCGCGCGTCGTCGCCCAAGCCGCGTTGTACCGGGAGCAACACCGGGTCGCCCGCTACCTCGAGGAGCTGGCCGCCGCCTTCCACCAGTGGTACGACCGCTGTCGCGTTACCCCGCTGGGCGACGAACCCATGACCGAGACCCACCACACCCGGCTGTGGCTCAACGATGCCTCCCGCCAGGTCTTTCGCAATGGGCTGGGGTTGCTGGGAGTGGCCGCTCCGGACAGGATGTAGGAGTGACCTCCGCCGCCCCCATCTGGCCCGTGACCGCGCTTCGGCGGGACGATGGAGGTCTCGAGATTGGGGGGTGCGAGGTCGCGGCGCTCGCCGTAGAGTTCGGAACCCCCCTGTATGTGGTCGACGAGGCCGACTTCCGGGCGCGGGCCGCGGAATTCCGGACGGTCTTCGGAGAGGCGTTCGCCCGGTATGGCGCCAAGGTCGACGTGTACTACGCCGGAAAGGCGTTCCTGTGCTCCAAAGTCGCCTCCTGGATGAGGAAGGAGAAGCTCGGGGTCGACGTCGCCTCGGCGGGGGAACTCGAACTCGCCCTCCGCGGGGGCATGCCCCCGCGGAGGATCACCTTTCACGGGAACAACAAGTCGGACGCGGAGATTGCGCGGGCGCTCGAGGTCGGGGTTGGCCGCATCGTCGTCGACTCCCTCGAGGAGATCGGGCTTCTGTGGGAGGAGGCCGAGAGTCGGGGGGTGAAGGCGTCGGTGCTGGTCCGGGTGGCGACGGGGGTGCACGCCGGGGGACACGAGCACATCGCCACCGCCCACGAGGACCAGAAGTTTGGGCTGAGCCTGAGTTCCGGGGCGGCCGCCGAGGCCCTCGCCCTCTGCCACGAGGCGCCCTCCCTCACCCTCCTGGGGATCCACACCCACCTCGGGAGCCAGATCCAGACGGCGGAGGCCTTCCGGGAGAGTGCGAATCGGATGCTCGGGTTGCGGGCGGAGTTCGCCCGGTCGTCGGGCTACGAGATGCCGGAGGTGGACCTTGGGGGAGGGTACGGGATCGCCTACGCGCCGGGAGGCGAAGCCTTGCCCATCCGCAAGGCCGCCCGGGCGATCGCCAGTTCCATGGCGAAGGCGCTCAAGGCCAGCAAGGGTTCCTGGCCACGGATCTCCATCGAACCGGGTCGGGCCATCGCCGGACCCGCGGGGATCACCGTGTACACCGTCGGCGTCACCAAGACCGTTCAACTGAAGGGAAGGAAGAGGCGACGCTACGTCTCCGTCGACGGGGGCATGAGCGACAATATGCGCCCCATCACCTACGGCGCGGAATACACGGCCGAGTTGGCCTCCCGCTTGAGCGACGCTGATCTCATCCGTTCCCGGGTGGTCGGCAAGCACTGCGAGAGCGGCGACATCCTCGTCCGCGACATCGACCTGCCGGAGGACATCGCCCGCGGTGACCTCTTGGCCGTTCCCGTGACCGGCGCGTACGGAAGGGTTATGGCGAACAACTACAACGCGCTTCCGAGGCCCGCGGTCGTCGCCGTGAAGAAGGGGAAGACCCAGCTGTTGATTCGCCGGGACACCCAGGAGGACCTGCTCGCCTGGGACGTGACGCGCTAGCCGACCCGGTCATCGCGGAACGCCGGGACCGCGAGGTCGTCCTCACTCCCCAGGGGGAGGAGGCCCGGGCCAGGCAGTCATTCCCCCGGACGATGACTCGCGCGTCGCCCGCTCGTAGAGTGGGATCAACCAATGGAGAGTACGTCATGCACGAACCCGACCCCCTCAGGGACCTGGCGCACCAGGGTGAGCCCCTCATGAGCGACGCTGCCGAGGGAGAGGATTCGGAAACGTCGGGTCGGCCGAAGAAGCCTCGCCGCTGGTTGATTTGGTTCGGCAAGGATTGGGCGTGGGGTGCCCACCACGGCGGGACGACGTAGTTGGCCGCCGAGATGCCAGGGGCGCACCCCCTGGCGAACGATTCGCAGGCCGCGCGGGAGTTCCTTGAGGCCTACCGGCTTCCCGGGGCACGGGCGGAACTCAGGTGTGGACGAAAGGCGCTGCCCCTCGGGGAACGGGGGACGGGCATCGTCCTGGGGCTGCTCGACCACGATGGAAGCGCCCTGGAGAAAATCGAGCGGTTGCTCAAGCGGCGGAGTTCCCGATCCGGGCATTCGGTCGCCAGCGCGCTGACGTCCGACAGCCGCGCGGTTCTCCCCTTCGTCGAGGCGGTGTCGTCGAGCGGACGCCCCCTGGAGGTTCGCTTCGGAGCCCAGTCTCTCGAACTCAATTCGCGGGGATCCTCGCTCGTCCTCGCGTTCCTCGTCGCCCATCCCCGCCGCGTGCGGAAGGCCGCTGAAGCCTGCGGCGCCGAGAGGAAGCACGCCTGGGCGGAGGGCATGATCGAGGCCGGTGTCGATGGCCAGATCAAGGGTTACCGGTCGCCTCAGAACAGCCGCGGCGATGATCCGGACGACGGATCCACAAAGCAGCGGCGGGGGTTCTAGCAAGGCCGCTCTCGGGAAGAACCGCGAGTCCCGCTAGAGTAGGCGCGTGGCATCTCCCAGCGTGAAGGTCGCCCTCCTCGGGGCCGGCACCGTCGGCTCGGAGGTCGCGCGCCTGCTCATCGCCCAGAAGGAC
>CAYTLH010000206.1:0-6882 GCA_964438525.1 uncultured Demequinaceae bacterium
ACGCTTCAGATCCTGTTGCCGCCCCGTCGAGTTCCCCCGACCCCCATGGCCCCCTCACAGGATCAACCCCCACCCCGACTCCCCCCTGCACAAGCCCCTCGCCCGCCGCCACCGGGGATCCCGATCGGACCGGTACAGCTATCAGGACCGGCCCGAGGGGATCCGGGGGCACGGGAATCGTCTGCCCGCCCGTGGACGACCCGCTCGCGTCCGACGTGCTGTTCCCCGGCTACCTTCCCGTGCTCTCGGACTGCGGGGAGCCCGGTGTCCCTCTATTCGACCTCGGCGATAGCGTGACGCTGCCCGACGGACACCTCTACGCGTGCGTCGACGTCGGTTCGGCCACCGACGCGACCATTGGCCTTCACAGCACCCACGGTGGTACGGAGGACGAGCCCGACCTGCGTTTCACGCTGCATCTCTTCGACGCCCTGGGCGATCCCGTGGCTGTCGGACACGCGGACGACACCGTCGGGACCGATCCCGAACTCACCCTGGGACTCGACCAGGGAACCTACCTGGTGGACCTCGACGCCTTCGGCGCCGCCACGGGCGTCGTCGTGGTCTACACCGAAACCGCGTGAGGAATACCCCTGGCATCGCGGGGTGACCCCGACAAGCTCGGGTCTCAGCCCTCGGCGGTCGTCGCCTCCGCGGAGGGATCGATCAGGATGCCCGGGCCGCTCGTGGCCGACATGACCGCCTTGATGATGTACCTCCCCTTGGAGGAGGACGGCTTCACCCGGAGGACCTCGTCGAGCACGGCGGCGTAGTTCTCGACCAGCTTGTGGTCGCCGAACGACGCCTTCCCGATGATCGTGTGGAGGTTCGCGTGCTTGTCCACCCGAAACTCGATCTTCCCACCCTTGATATCGGACACCGCCTTGGCGACGTCCATGGTCACCGTCCCGGTCTTGGGGTTGGGCATGAGGCCCCTGGGCCCGAGCACCTTCCCCAGGCGTCCGACCTTGCCCATGAGATCCGGCGTGGCGACGACGGCGTCGAAGTCCGTCCGGCCGCCCGCCACTTCTTCGATCAACTCGTCTCCTCCGACGATATCGGCCCCGGCGGACGTGGCGGCCTCCGCCTTATCGCCCGTCGCGAAGACGAGCACCCGGGAGGTCTTGCCGGTGCCGTGGGGGAGGATGACGGTCGATCGAACGGCCTGATCGGCGTGGCGGGGGTCGACCCCCAACCGGAAGACCACGTCGATGGTCGAGTCGGTCTTCTTTGAGGCGGTCTTGATGGCGAGGCGCACGGCCTCGAGCGGGGTGTAGAGCTGGCCACGGTCGACGAGTTGGGCCCCGTCGCGATAGGCCTTGCTGCGCTTGGTCATCTGCAACTCCTTTGCAGTCGTGGGTAGCGGGTCTGCGCGTGACCCATCCACTGGGTGTGTTACTGAACGGTAATGCCCATCGACCGGGCGGTCCCGGCGATGATCTTGGAGGCCGCCTCGATGTCGTTGGCGTTGAGGTCGGGCATCTTCTGTTCGGCGATCTCCCGGCACTGGGCCTCGGTGATCGTGCCGACTTTGTCGGTGTGGGGAACCGGGGAGCCCTTGGGCACCCCGGCCGCCTTCTTGATGAGTTCCGCCGCGGGGGGCGTCTTGAGCACGAAGTCGAACGTACGGTCCTCATAGACGGTGATCTCGACGGGAACGACATTTCCACGCTGCGACTCGGTCGCAGCGTTATACGCCTTGCAGAACTCCATGATGTTGACGCCGTGCTGGCCCAGGGCCGGCCCGACCGGCGGCGCAGGGTTGGCCGCCCCGGCCTGAATCTGGAGCTTGATCAGCCCGACGACTTCCTTGTTCTTCTTTGCCATGTCAGGGATACCTTGTCTATGTGCGGCGGGTCGCGTCGACCGCGCCCTAGAGTTTCTGAACTTGATTGAACGACAACTCGACCGGGGTCTCCCGGCCGAAGATGGACACGAGGACGTGGAGTTTCTGGGACTCCGTGTTGATCTCGGAAATCGTAGCCGGCAGGGTGGCGAAGGGGCCGTCGATGACGGTGACGGACTCGCCGATCGCGAAGTCGACCTCGATGGGGAGACCCTCCTTGCTCGTGGCCTCCACCACCTTGGAGGGCTTCGCCTCCGCGGGGGCGAGCATCGAATAGACCTCGTCGAGTTGAAGCGGGACGGGTTGGTGGGAGTGCCCGACGAAGCCCGTCACCCCGGGGGTGTTGCGAACGGCACCCCACGACTCGTCCGTCAGGGTCATGCGGACGAGCACGTAACCCGGGATCCGCACCCGGTTGACCTTGCGCTTCTGGGCGTTCTTGATCTCGGTGACATCCTCCATCGGAACCTCGACCTGGAAGATGTACTCCTCCATGTGAAGGTTCTCGATCCGATGCTCGATCGCCTGCTTGACCCTCTTCTCGTGGCCCGAGTAGGAGTGAACGACGTACCAGTCGCCCTCGCGGGAATAGAGTTCGGCCCGGAAGGCCTCCGCGGCGTCCGGTTCGTCGGCGGCCTCCTCCGAGGCCTCGACGCCGTCACTGGTCTCATCCTCCGGGCTCGCCGGAACGTCGGTCGTGTCGGCGACCTCCTCCGCCGGGGTCTCCGGCGTCAACGCGGCCTCCTCGGCCATATCGCCGCCCTCGCCGGGCGTTCCGTTCTCAAGACTCTCAGTCACCGAGCACCTTCTCTACGAGCGTTCCGAATCCAAAGTCCAACACCATCACGATCGCGACGATCACGAGGACGAACACCGCCACCACGATCGTGTAGCGTCGCCAATCCTCGACGGACGGAGTGACCACACGCTTGAGTTCGGAGATCACCTGCCGGAAGAACAGCGCCATACGACCGAAGACGTTCCGACCCTCGCGGCTTTCGTGCCGGGGGTCTTTCTCTTCGGGCTCCGTGAAGGCTAACTCGCTCACTCTCGGTCCTTTGTCGGTGCTGGTTGTCGCTGGTAATCGGCGGCAGGCCGCCACGCGCAGGGCAGGAGGGACTCGAACCCCCAACCGTCGGTTTTGGAGACCGATGCGCTACCAATTGCGCCACTGCCCTCCGGGGGAGGTGGGGCCCCCGTCGGCTTTCGACCGCTCCGACACCCGCGCTAGGGCGCGACCCATCGTCACGACTGTCAATCGCCGGTCGCCCAGTCTACGCGGAAAGACCCCACTCGTCGAACCAAGGTCAGTTTCGAGGATCGTGATTGACCACGAGCCAGTAGAACGAGTACGGGCCGAACGTCAACCTCAGGGATCCGTCCTCTCCGACGTCCTGAAACCGGGTACGCGAGACGATCGTGCGAACCGGGGCTCCCGCGTAATCGGGGATCGTCAAGAGCGCCGAGCATTGATGCTCGGAGAAATTCATCGCGACGAGGACGGACTCGTCGGGGTGGGTTCGAAGGAACGAGAAAACCGACGTCGCCGTCGACGGCACCTCCTGGTACCCGCCGTCGGAGAACGCGGGATGCCGGGCACGCGAGGCGAGGAACGCTCGGAGCCAATACAGGAGCGATGTCGGCTGCGCGAGGGCGGCCTCGACGTTGACCCCGACGTAGTGGTGGAGGATGGACTGGACGACGGGAAGGTACAGCGCACCGGGGTCGGCTCTCGAGAAGCCGGCGTTGCGGTCCGGCGTCCACTGCATCGGGGTGCGAACCGAATCCCGGTCGTGGAGCCAGACGTTGTCGCCCATGCCGATTTCGTCGCCGTAATACAGGCACGGCGTCCCGGGCAGCGACAGGATGAGCGCGTGCGCCAGTTGGATGGCGTCGAGGGAGTTGTCGAGCAGGGGGGCGAGCCTTCGTCGGATCCCCGTGTGGATCCGCATCCTCGGGTCGGGGGCGTACCACGCGAACATCTGTTCCCGCTCTTCCTCGGACACCATCTCAAGGGTCAGCTCGTCATGGTTGCGAAGGAACGTCGCCCACTGGCCGCCGGCCGCGGGGGCCGGCGTGTCGCGGAGAACCTCCCGCAGGCGCGTGGCGTCCTGGGCCTTGATCGCGTGGAAGATGCGCGGCATGACGGGGAAGTGGAAGCACATGTGGCATTCCGGCTCCTCGTCCGTGCCGAAATACGCGGCCGCCTCGGCCGGCGGTTGGTTGGCCTCCGCAAGCAGCACCGCGCCGGGGAACTCCTCGTCCACCATCTTCCTGAGCCGCCGAAGGAACTCGTGGGTACGCGGGTCGTTCTCTCCGGCGTTGCCGTCGTCCTCGAAGAGGTAGGGAACCGCGTCGAGGCGGAAGCCGTCGATTCCCTTGTCCAGCCAGAATCGGGCGACGGCGACAATCTCGTCCCGCACCTTGGGATTCTCGAAGTTGAGGTCCGGCTGGTGGGAGTAGAACCGATGCCAGTAGTACTGGCCCCGCACCGGGTCCCATGCCCAGTTCGACTCCTCCGCGGACGTGAAGATGACGCGAGCCTCGGGCCACTTCTGGTCCGTGTCCGACCACACGTAGTAGTCGCCGTAGGGGCCGTAGGGGTCTTCGCGCGACGCCTGGAACCAGGGGTGTTGGTCCGAGGTGTGGTTCAGGACGAGGTCGAGCGTGATGCGCATCCCGCGCTTGTGGACCTCGGCGACGAGCTTCTCAAAATCCTTCATCGTTCCGAGACGGGGATCGATGGATGTGAAATCGGAGACGTCATACCCGCAGTCACGTACGGGGGATGGATAGAACGGCGGCAGCCAGATCGCGTCGACACCGAGCCACGCGAGATAGTCGAGGCGGGAGATGACGCCCTTCAGGTCCCCGACTCCCTCGCCGTCGCTATCGCGGAAACTCCGTGTGAGGACCTCATAGAAGACGGCCGTCCGATACCAGAGGGGGTCCTGAGTCAGGTCCCGCTCACGGGGAGGCAATCGCTCGATGAGGGGCTTCATAGTCGATCCACCTTTCCTCCTTCCTCGGGGCCGACACTGCCCGTGCGGGGCACGGCAACGGTCACACCCCGCCTACCTATGGGATTGACGTCAGCGACGACGATGACGGCGACATGGCCGACGATATCCGACGTCGGTCGGGCCATGGTTCGAAACTACCCGGCGAACGCCCCACGCGCGCACCCGCCTTGCCGCGTGCAGGTGCCACAATGGGGGCGTGAACGCCACCTCGAAGAGTCCTAAAAACGCCCACGCTCGCATTTCCGCCCGCCTCGGGGCCATCGCCCCGTCCGCCACCCTCGCCGTCGACGCCAAAGCGAAGGCCCTCAAGGCCGCCGGCCGTCCCGTCATCGGTTTCGGGGCCGGCGAACCGGACTTCCCGACCCCGGCCTTCATCGTCGAGGCCGCCGTCGCCGCGGCCAAGGACCCGGCCAACCACCGCTACACCCCGGCGGCGGGCCTCCCGGCGCTCCGCGAGGCCATCGCCGCCAAGACCCTCCGCGACTCCGGATACAAGATCGACCCGTCGAACACCCTCGTCACAAACGGAGGCAAGCAGGCGGTCTTCCAGGCCTTCGCCGCGATCCTCGACCCCGGCGACGAGTGCATCCTCCCGGCGCCCTACTGGACCACCTACCCCGAGGCGATCCGCCTGACCGGTGCCACGCCGGTCGAGGTCGTGGCCGGGCCCCAACAGGACTACCTCGTCACGGTCGAGCAGCTCGAGGCCGCCCGCACCCCCAAGACCAAGGCCTTGCTCTTCTGCTCCCCCTCCAACCCCACCGGGGCGGTGTACCCTCCCGAACAGACCCGGGCCATCGGCGAGTGGGCCCTCGAGAATGGCATCTGGATCGTCACCGACGAGATCTACGAACACCTGACCTACGACGACGCGGTCTTCACCCCGATCGTCAAGGCCGTCCCGGGCCTCGCCGACACCACCATCGTCGTCAACGGCGTCGCGAAGACCTACGCCATGACCGGCTGGCGGGTGGGGTGGATGATCGGCCCCCTCGACGTCATCAAGGCGGCCACGAACCTCCAGTCCCACCTGACCTCCAACGTCGCCAACGTCAGCCAGCGGGCGGCGATCGCGGCCCTCGAGGGAGGGCTCGAGGACGTCGCCCTCATGCGGAAGGCCTTCGACCGGCGCCGGCAGACGATGGTCGAGATGCTCTCGGCGATCGACGGGGTGGTGTGCCCGACGCCTAAGGGCGCCTTCTACGCGTACCCGTCTGTCGAAGGCCTCGTCGACCGGGAGATCCGCGGCAAGCGGCCGGCGAACTCCGCCGAGCTCGCGGCCCTCATCCTCGACGAGGTCGAGGTCGCGGTCGTCCCGGGCGAGGCTTTCGGTCCGAGCGGCTTCTTCAGGCTCTCGTACGCGCTCGGCGACGAGGACCTCGAAGAAGGCGTCGGTCGCCTGCAGAAGCTCTTCGCCTAGGGCCGGGCGTCCTCGGCCGACCCGAACCCTGAGACGCCATGGCCCGAAGTCGTCCCCATGGACGAGGCGGGGCCAAGGACGGCATACTACAGTCGTGCCCGTGACGGAGAACGTCGTAACGATCAAGGGACTCCGCAAGGAGTACGGACACAAGGCCGCCGTCGAGGACCTCGACCTGGATATCCATGCCGGGGAGTGCTTCGCGCTCCTCGGACCCAATGGGGCCGGGAAGACGACCACTGTCGAAATCCTGGAGGGGTACCGGCATCGAACGGCCGGCGAGGTCTCCGTGCTCGGCCACGACCCCCACCACGCGACCCGGGAATGGCGCGAACGAATCGGCATCGTCCTCCAGTCGAGCGCGGACGAGACCCCGCTGACCGCACGGGAGTACGTCTCCCACATCGGCTCCTTCTACCCCGACCCCAAGGACACCGACGAGGTGCTCCATGCCGTCGGGCTGACCGATCTCGCCGATCGCAAGGGCAAGACCATGTCGGGTGGTGAGAGGCGCAGGCTCGACGTGGCGTTGGGGCTCGTCGGGCGGCCCGAACTGCTGTTCCTCGACGAGCCGACGACGGGCTTCGATCCGG
>CAYTLH010000207.1:0-15629 GCA_964438525.1 uncultured Demequinaceae bacterium
CGGGATCGATCCGCGCCGCGGCCACGACCTCCCGGGCCTTGGCCTCATCGAGCCCGACCCGGGGATCCACGTCCATCCTGGCCAACTCGTTCGGATGCTCGGATACCAGTCGTTCGACGTCCACTCCCCCCTCCGTCGAGCACAGGGCGAGGTAGCGGCGCGTCGAGCGGTCGAGCACAAGCGAGAAGTAGTGTTCCCGGGCGATCCGGACGGCGGGGGTGACCATGACCTTCCCGACGATCTTGCCGTTGATCGACATCCCGAGGATCCGGCCCGCCTCCTCCTCCGCCGCCTCCGGAGAGGCGGCCTTCCGGATCCCCCCGGCCTTCCCGCGCCCGTTCGTCTTCACCTGGGCCTTGACGACGACCTCGCAACCGAGTCCATGGGCAGCGTCCGCGGCCTCCTGAGGGGTGTGGGCGACTATTCCGGGAAGCACGGGCACGCCGTGCTTGTCGAACAGGGCGCGCGCCTGGTATTCGTACAGGTCCATCGCCATCCCTTTCGCGGCCCGCGTTTCGATCGACCCCAAGCCTATACGGGGCTGTGGGGTCAGCCGGGGGACCTACGCCTCGCCTGGCTGGACGAACCCGGTCTCGTAGGCGACGATGACCGCCTGCGTGCGATCGCGAACCCCGAGTTTCATGAGAACCGAGGCGACGTGGGACTTGACGGTCTCCTGGGTGACGAACAAGCTGGTGGCGATCTCTTGGTTGGACTGCCCCTTGGCGAGTAACCTCAAGATCTCCTGCTCGCGTTCCGTCAAGTCCGGGAGGGACTCCCCGACCACGGCACGAGCGAAACGTTCGATGACCCGCCTCGTGCTCGACGGAAACAATAGGGATTCTCCCAGGCAAACCATGCGGACGGCCTCGATCAGCTCCTTGGGCGGAACCCGCTTGAGCACAAATCCCGAAGCCCCCGAACGCATGGCTTCGAAGACGTACTCGTCAACCTCGAAGGTGGTCAGGATAAGGATCTTGGTCTCGGTTCCCATCTCGACCATCCGTCGGGTCGCCTCGAGCCCGTCCATCCCTGGCATCCGGACGTCCATGAGGGCCAGGTCGGGCTTCTCCTTGGCGACCAGATCGATCGCCTCGGCCCCGTCCCCCGCCTCGCCGACCACCTCCCAATTCTCGACGGAGGCGAGGATCGCGCGCAGCCCCATGCGGACGAGTGGATCGTCGTCGACGATCGCGATCCTCACTTGGCGCTCCTTCTGATCGTCCGGCACGCGAGGCACCGGCACCTGCTTGTCAGAGTACAGTCCGAGTCCCCCCCTTCGGGGAGCATTTCTTCGATCGGAAGCACCGCCTTGACGGCGAACCTGTGGTCCGGGGTCGGGCCGACCGTGGGGTGACCGCCCATGAGCGTCACCCGGTCCCGGATGCTCGCCAACCCGTTGCCCCCCGTCGCCTCGAAGTCCGAGTCCATGGGAGTGGTGAGGGTGTTGGTCACCGAGAGGGCGACAAGCGAGTCATCCGAGACCAGCGCCACCTCGACGTCCCCGCCGGGGGCGTGCTTGGCGGCGTTCGTCAAGGCCTCTTGAACCACCCGGTAGATACCCCGGCCCAGGAAGGGCGGGATCTCCCCGAGGATGAGTTTCGAGGTGATCGAGACCCCGGCGTCGCGCGCCCCCCCGATGAGGGCCGGGAGGTCCTCGATCCCGGGAAGGGGAGCATGGGTCTCGGGTTGATCCCCTCGGATCCGGGCGATGATGCGGTCGAGTTCGCCGAGTGCGGCCCGACCCCGTTCTCCAATGTTGTGCAGCGCCCGCCGGGAGAACTCAGGATCCTTGTCGAAGACGTGGACCCCGGCCCCCGCCTGGACGACGATCATCGATACCATGTGGCCGATCGAGTCGTGAAGCTCCTGGTCGATCCTGACCTGTTCCTCGGCCTTGGCGGCGCGGGCGAGGGCGGTGCTGCGCCTCTCGTCCCCGCTGGGACCGAGAAGCCGATCGGCCAACGATCGGTGAAGGTCGCCAAGCCCTCGGATCATCCAGGCGAGCGCGGGCCCGATGATGAGGAAGGCCAAAGGCCCGAACCACAGCCATCCCGTCCAGTGGTACCCGTCGGGCCCCCCGTAGTAGTACGTCCCCCAGTCGAAGATGTCCCAGAGCGGGGCGAAGAGGAGGGAGACGGGCGTGACGAGGAAGACGATCGCCATCGAGAATCCCACCGGCCCGAGCACGATCCTCAGGCACGTCCAGGCGAACACCCGCCAACTGTGGCCGTCTCGGGCAAGGGCAAGGGCCCGACGACCGAAATTGGTCCATCGAGGGTGGTCGGAGTCGCGCACCGGCTCGATGTGCAGCGGTGCGGGTGGCGGAACCTCGTGCTCGAGTAGCCATTGCACGTGGGAACGCTCGAGTGCTCCTACGGGTCGGAGGAGTGCTTGGGTTCCGACGAGGATCGCGACCCCGACCCAGATGATGACGGTGCCCAGGCCCACCGAATACAGCGTGACGAAGAGGGTGAACCACAGGACGCCGTTGGCGAGGCCCAGGATGAGGTAGAACGACTCTTTGTATGTTTTCGCCTCGAATAGGGGTCCGTAGATGCGCTTAAGGGTTCTCATGCCCCCATCCTCCCCGTCGGTGTCCCTTCCGTCTCCCCCCGTATGCAGGGTATTCGTTTTCCCCATTCCGGGGGATGGCCACGCTCGTACCCCGTGCAGGGGAGGCGAGGATCCCCCAGCCGGGAGAAGAGGTTCACTCCGATGCGGGCTGTGGCGTGGGTCGCCGATCCCTATCGTCAGAAGGGTTCCCTCGGGGAAGTACCCCGAGGAACGCTCAGGACAACCCGGGGTGATCTAGGGGTGTTTCCCCATGGCGACGACGCTCACTACTCGGCACAGTAGACGCGGGATCGAGCCCGACGGGCTCCCAACCAGCAGCAACGACACGGACGATAAGGAGAAAGACATGAACGTCGGAATGACCGGGCGGATCGCCCGAGCGTCCGCGCGACGGCCCTGGGTCACCTTGGGCCTCTGGGCGGTAGGCCTCGCGGTCGCCGTCTATTCCGCCGGATACCTGGGTGATGCCCTTACCCAGGACGATCACGTCACCGTCGAGACCGAGTGGCAAAAGGCCCAAGATCTCAACGACCAGTACCGGTCCGAAGACACCGGGATCGGAACGGAAACCGTCATGGTCCGGTCGGACTCCTCCCGCTTTGGCGACCCGGAATTCGCGACCGTCGTAGATGAGGTCGTCGAGGCCGTCTCTCACATCGACGGCGTGGTCGGAGTCTCGGCCCCGACGGCGGAAGCCCCCTTTCCGGTCTCGCAGTCGGGATACGTCGCCCTTGTCTCCGTCGCGGTTGACCTCAGCGTCGACTCCAGCGACCTCGGGGTCGCGCTGAACGACGCGGTGGCCGCCCTCGACCATCCGGATTTCACTCTCACACCCTTCGGGAACGCGACCGCAGGGGTGGTGTTCGATGCCCTCGCCGAGGAAACCCTCGTCAAGGGCGAGATGATCGGCATCGGGGTGGCGTTGGCCATCCTCATCGTCGTCTTCGGCGCGCTCGTCGCCGCGGGTATCCCGATCCTCCTCGCCATCGCCTCGATCATCGTGTCCATCGGCATGACGGCCGTCGTGGGGCAGGCCTTCGAATTGTCGTTCTTCATCGTGAACATGATCACGATGATGGGGCTCGCCCTGAGCATCGACTACTCGCTGCTTCAAATACAGAGATTCCGAGAAGAGCGGGAGAAGGGCCACACCGTCATGAATTCCATCGCCATAGCGGGGAATACGGCCAACCGGGCGGTCCTGATCTCGGGGGGAACGGTCATCGTCTCCCTCGCCGGGCTGCTCGTCGTGCCGTCGACCATCATGAGGAGCCTCGGCGGAGGGGCCATCGTGGCCGCCATCGCCTCCCTACTGGTCGCCTTGACCCTCCTGCCGGCCTTGCTCCGACTCCTCGGAGACCGCGTCAACAAGGGTCGCGTGCCTACCGCACACCCCGGACGCGAGTCCCGGCGGTGGACGAGCCTCGCCAGGGTCGTCACCTCTCGGCCCGGCGTGTCGGCCTTGATCGGGGGAGGCATCCTCCTTGCCCTGGCGGCCCCGGCCCTTGGCATGAGGCTGACGTTCCCCGGGGTGGATTCGCTCCCTGAGGACAACGCCTTCCGCCAAGCGCAGGACATCCTGGTCGAGGATTTCGGCTGGGGACGCTCCGAGACGCTCGTGGCAATCGAGGGGGCCTCGGGCGCCCACGCGGAGATCGAGGCGCTCGCCCTGGCGATCGACGACGATCCCGGCTTCGCCGAAACCTCGGTCGACTGGTACGGGGACGTGGCGTTCATCGATACAAAGGACTTCTACGACTCGGCGGATATCCGGGCCGAACAGTCCATCAACCGACTCCAGGACGAGATCATCCCCAGCCAGCTCGGGGACACGGAAGCGGTATGGAACGTCGGGGGGGACCAGGCCGGTTCCATGGAGTTCACGGGCGTCATCGTGGGCTCAGCCCCCGCGGTTTTGGCCATCGTGTTGGGGTGTTCGTTCATCCTCCTGCTCCTGGCGTTCCGATCCATCGTCATCCCCCTCATGGCCATCGCCCTCAACCTCTTGTCGACGGCGGCCGCGTTCGGCCTGATGGTGGCGGTCTTCCAGAACGGGTGGGGAGCGGATCTTCTGGGGCTTCCCCAGGTAGACGGCATCGCACCTTGGATCCCGTTGTTCCTATTCGCCGTGCTCTTCGGACTCTCGATGGATTACCACGTGTTCCTCTTAAGCCGGATCCGGGAGTCCTACGACTCGACCGGGGACACGAAGACGGCGATCGCGGTCGGCCTCGGCCGCACGGGATCCCTCATCACCGGTGCCGCCCTCATCATGTTGGCCGTATTCTCGGGATTCGCCCTGGGTGACCTCGCGGAGTTCTGTCAGATGGGCTTCGGGCTCGGGGCGGCGGTTATCATCGACGCCACCCTTGTTCGGACCATCCTGGTCCCGGCGGTCATGGCGCTCCTGGGTCGGTCGAACTGGTACCTGCCTCGCTGGCTGTCATGGCTTCCCACGGTCTCCGTCGAGGGTTCGGTTCCAACGATCGAGCCGACGACTCGCGAGGAAGCCGAGCCAGCGCTCGTCTAGGCAAAGAAGACCCATGGGGGCCGGATCCGAGCGTTCCGGCCCCCATGCTCGCATCCGGACCGAATGCCTGGTACAACGGAAGTGAACCCCATGGATAGGTGCCTGCAGGATACTGGAGTATGCCGTAGGTTGGAGATACCATGACGACCCCATCTTCGGGCTTGCCGCCTGCGAACTGGTATCCCGACCCGCAGACGCCGGGGCAGTTGCGTTACTGGGACGGGAAGAAGTGGACCCAGCACGTCCACCAGATCGAGCAGAAGCCTGCCCAGGCTTCCAGCGGATTCGCCTCGCCCGGGCCCCAGACCGCGTCCAACCCGCTCGCCCAGGCCGTTCAGGAGTCCGATTCCGGCACCTATACACCCGTCGTCCAGCCATCCCCCCTGGCGAATGCCCAACCTCAAACCGGACCAAGCGCGGCCGGACCCGCCACGGGGGGCACCTTCGTGCCCACGGGCCCGACTGCCGCCGGCCCCGCCACGGGGGGCACCTTCATGCCCACGGGGCAGCAGGGGGCGGGCGGGGGCGCCCCGGCGACGGGCGCGACTCCGACCGTCCAGACTCCCACCGTCCAACCGGGCGGCGGCCCCGGAGCCGTCCAACCCGGCCCGTCAACTGCAGGCACCGGGATGCTCCAGGCACCCAAGCCCCGGGACCTCGATGACGAGGATCTCATGAGATCCTCGTCGACGGCTCCCCAAGCAGCCCTGGCGGCCATACTCGGCGTCGTCGCCTGCGCGGTCGACTTCCTCGGAATCTTCGAGTACCTGGGCTCCTACGGCGAATACTGGGCCTACGCCGGAGCGGGCCTGGGGTTCGTAGCCGTCTTCCTCGGATTCCTTGGGAGGAGGAAAGCCGCCGGGGGATTCATAGGGGGTGCCGGCTTCTCCTGGACTGGGATCTTCGCTGGCTTCGTCTCGATGATGCTCGCGACTTATGAACTCATTTACCCCGGCGAATTGCTCGACATCCTCTCCGACTATCTCCCGTTCTAGTCGTCACAGAGCGTTACTCGACACCGTACTCCAAGGCCACTTTCCGTATCGATTGTGCCGAGAGTTCCAACGCAACGGCCTCGGAGCGACTCAGCCGGACGTCGAGCCGGGACTTCACGCCCTCTGCCCCGATCACGGATGGGATGGACAGGCATACCTCGCCGACCCCGGGGAAATCGATGCGCGTCGACACGGGGAGGACCCGGTTCTGATCGAGGAGGACGGCCTCGACGATCCGCGCCCCCGCCACCCCGATGGCGTAGTTCGTCGCGCCCTTCCCCTCGATGATCCGATACGCCGACTCCTTAACCTCCCGTTGGATCTCCTCGCATTTCTCTTCGGTCATGACGAGTTCGCCGTCCGGGCCGGTCCATTCCAAGAGGGGAAGACCTCCGATGGTCGCGGACGACCACAGCGCCACCTCGGAATCCCCGTGTTCCCCGGCGATATATGCGTGGACGTTCGACACGGCCACCCCGCACTCTTGGGCGATCATGTAGCGAAGCCGGGAGGAATCGAGGACGGTGCCAGAACCGAACATTTGGCTGGGGGCCATGCCCGACTTCTTCAAGGCGGCAAAGGTGACGACGTCGACCGGATTGGTCACGAGGATGTACACCGCCCCCGGCGCCACCCCCATGAGCGCGGGGATCACCTTGTCCATGAGCGATATCGTCGCCCCCGCGAGTTCGAGCCGACTCTGCCCTGGTTTCTGCTTGGCCCCCGCGGTGATGACCACCACGTCGGCATCGGCGCACACGGCCACGTCATCCGAACCCAGCACCTCCGCCTGGGGCATGAATTGGATCCCCTGGGCGAGGTCCAGCGCCTCGGCCTCGACCTTGGCCTTGTTGATGTCGTACAGGGCAACCGTCCGGCCGAGTCCGTGCATCAGACAGGCATAGGCGAGCGTCGATCCCACCGAACCCGCTCCGACGATGGCCACCTTGCTTCCGGATGCCGACGCTCCCATTGCGCCTCCCCATGTGCTGGAACTTGGCCTCCCAGCCTACCCGTCTCTAGAGTTTAACCAGGGGCGCGAAGCGAAGGAGCAGCCGCTTGACCCCGGGATCCCCGAAGTCGACCTTCGCGACGGCGTTCCTCCCGCCGCCCTCGAGGGCCACGACCCGGCCCAGCCCGTACTGGTCGTGGGAGACACGATCGCCCACCTCCAACCCAAGGTCGGGACCCGGTTTCGCGCCCGGTGGCGACGGCGGCTCCCGTCGGAGAGGGGAACCCTCCCCACGGTCCCCGCTGTACAGTCCCGACCAGGCCCCGGCGCGTTCCGCCCTCTCAGCCCTCAGACGTTCGATCTCACCGAGCCCCTCGGAACGCCGCCATGTGACGAGTTCCCCCGGGATTTCCTCGGCGAATCGGGAGGCGGCGAAGTACTGGGGGGACCCCCAACTCGACCGAACCTCGGCCCGGGTCAGGTACAGGCGCTCCTTCGCCCGGGTCAGGCCGACGTAGGCCAACCGGCGCTCCTCCTCCAGCTCCCCGGGAGTCTCCATGGAACGAAGGTGAGGGAAGGTCCCCTCCTCCAGGCCCGTAACGAACACCACCGGATACTCGAGGCCCTTCGCCGTGTGGAGCGTCATGAGGGTGACGACCCCGCCTCCACCGACCGCGTCGGGCACCAGGTCGGCGTCCGCCACCAGCGCCACCTTCTCCAAGAACTCGTGGAGGGTGCCCTCCGGATTCTCGTCTCCGAATTCCCTCCCGACGGCGACAAGCTCCATGACGTTCTCGATCCGGCTGGCATCCTGCGGGTCCTCGCTCTTCCTCAAGACGTCGAGGTACCCCGTCCGATCGGCGATCGCATCGATGACGGCCGCGACCCCATTGTCCCGGGCCAATGCCCGGAGATCGTCGAGGAGCGTGACCAAGCCCCCGACAGCGGTCCGCGCCCGCGCCGAGAGCGGGATGTCGTCGAGCCTCAAGGCGGCACCGAACGAGACCCCCGCCTTCCGGGCACCTGCCTCGATGGCCTCGACGGTGGCCTCACCGATGCCTCGCCTCGGGGTGTTGACGATGCGCCTCACCGCGACGTCGTCATCCTCGTTCGCGACCGCGGCGAGATAGGCGAGCATGTCCTTAACCTCGGCTCGCTCATAGAAGCGCGTTCCCCCCACGATCGTGTAGGGAATCTCGGCTCGGATGAATCTCTCCTCGATCGCCCTCGATTGGGAGTTGGTGCGATACATGACCGCCACCTCGGAAGGGGCGACCCCATCCTCCTTCATGAGTCGGAGGATCTCCTCGGCGATGAAGCGCGCCTCGTCCTGCTCGCTGTCGGCGGCGTAGCCGAAAATGGGTTCCCCGGCCCCGGCGTCCGTCCACAGGTTCTTGGGTCGACGTTCGGAGTTATGCGCGATGACGGCGTTGGCCGCGTCGAGGATCGTCTGGGTGGAGCGGTAGTTCTGTTCCAGGCGGATGACGTGGGCGTCCGGGAAATCCTTCTCGAACTCGAGGATGTTGCGGATGCTCGCCCCCCGAAAGGCGTATATCGACTGGTCGGCGTCCCCGACGACCGTGAGGTTCGCGGGGGCAGGATCCTGGTCCTTCGAAGCGGCCCCCGCCCCGGCAAGCTCCCGAATGAGGACGTATTGCGCGTGGTTGGTGTCCTGATACTCGTCTACGAGGATGTGGCGGAAGCGCTCCCGATAGCGCCGGGCAACGTCCGGATGCCCCTGGAGGAGACGGACGACCTTGGCGATGATGTCGTCGAAGTCGACGGCGTTGGCCGCCTCGAGCCGGGCCTGGTATGGGCCATAGGCCTGCCCAGCCACGTACTCGAGGGTGAAACGCGACACCCCTTCCGTCAGACGCACGGCCTCCTCGGGAGTGAGGAGCTCATCCTTGAACCTCCCAATACGGGCCGCGAGAGCCTTGGGGGGGTATTGCTTGGGATCGAGGTCCATCTCCTTGGACACGAGACGCATGAGGTTGACGGAATCGGCGGCGTCGTAGATGGAGAAAGCGGAGGTGAGGCCGACAGCGTCGTGCTCCCTCCTGAGCACGCGGACACAGGCCGCATGGAAGGTCGAGACCCACATCGACCGCGCCTCAGGCCCCACGAGGGCCTCGACTCGACCCCGCATTTCCCCGGCCGCCTTGTTGGTGAAGGTGATGGCGAGGATCTCGTGCGGCTTCGCCCGTCCGCCCGCAAGCAGGTGGGCGACCCGGTGGGTCAGGACACGGGTCTTCCCCGAGCCGGCCCCGGCGATGATGAGGAGAGCCGAGCCTTCGTAGGTGACGGCCTCGCATTGCTCGGGGTTGAGCCCCTCGACAAGTTGTGAATCCATGACCCTGCGAGTCTAGGACGTCCCCCCGCCATGTGACCGCCACGCCCGTACCGAGTCGCCTCCCGGTAGACTCATACCAGCGGGGCGGGCACCCACAAGACCACACCGTCGCGATCGCTCCCGTTTCCCGCGCTGGCTGGAGGCGCCGCCATGGACGATCCCGGATACCCGGTCCCCGAGAACGAGGAGCGCCGCCTCGATTCCCTCCGTAAATACCAGATCCTCGACACTCCGCCCCAACAGATCTACGACGACTTCCTGGCGATCGCCTCGGCCATTTTCGGGTGCCCCATCGCGCAGTTGAGCTTCGTCGACTCGGACCGCCAATGGTTCAAGGCCCGGATCGGGATCGAACAGCAGGAAACGCCACGGGACATCGCTTTCTGCGCCCATGCCATCGTCAAACCCGAGGAGGTCATGATCGTCAAAGACGCCTCGGAGGATCCGAGATTCAAGGACAACCCCCTGGTCACCTCCCACCCCCATGTCCGCTTTTATGCCGGGGCTCCCCTGGTGACGCCCGACGGGGACGCCGTGGGAACCGTCTGCGTCCTCGACCGGGAACCCAGGGACGTCACCCCGGAGCAACAGGAGGCTCTCCGGGTCCTATCCCGGCAGATCGTCGACGTCCTGGAACTGAGGCGAGGCGTGGCCGAACTTGAATACCTCGTTCTCCAGCAAGACGCCCGAGTCGAGGAACTCGAGGAGGCTCGCCGGGGACTCGAGGACAGCGAGCGAAACCTGAGGACCCAGTCGATGACGGACCACCTAACCGGGATCGGGAATCGACGGGCCCTCGAGAGCCGTCTCAAGGACGAGCTCTCGCGCATTCAGCGAAACGGCGGCGCCCTCTCCGTCGCCATGATCGACCTAGACCATTTCAAGGACTTCAACGACGATTTCGGCCACATGGAGGGAGACCACGCCCTCGTATCCGTCGCCTCGCTCCTGGAGTCCGGTCTCCGTGCCCAGGACTATCTCGCCCGTTTCGGGGGAGAGGAGTTCGTCGTGGTGCTTCCCGGGACCCGGATCAGGGGTGCCATGGTCATGGCGGAAAGGTTCAGGCGCACCGTCCAGCGGGCGTCGTGGGCGAAGCGACCTCTGACGATCAGCGTGGGGGTCGCCTGCACCGAGGATGGGGCGATCGAATCCGGGGACCTGCTGCGCCAGGCCGACGAGGCCCTGTACCGCTCCAAGGAACAGGGGCGCAACAGGGTGAACGGAACCGGGATCGAGTAGCCTAGACAATCCTTCGCTGGGCCGCCCAGTGGGCGAGTTCGTGGCGGCTTGAAAGCTGGAGTTTACGAAGTACGGCGCTGACGTGGGTCTCGACCGTCTTGATGGAGATGAAGAGCTTCTCGGCGACCTCACGGTACGAATACCCGCGGGCGATGAGGCGCATGACTTCCTGCTCCCGGCCGGTCAGCTTGTCGAGGTCCTCATCCGCGATCGCGACGTCGCCCGCGGCCGCCCCGAAGGCGTCGAGCACAAACCCCGCAAGCCTCGGGGAGAAGACGGCGTCCCCGAGCGCCACCCGCTTGACGGCGTCGGTCAACTCCGGACCCGAAATGGACTTGGTGACGTATCCCCGCGCACCCCCCCGCACGACCGCTACGACGTCCTCCGCCGCGTCGGACACCGACAACGCGAGAAACGTCGGCGGGTCGGGCTTCTTGAGGCAGGCGTCCAACACATCGAGCGCGCCCCCTCCCATACCCCCGGGCAGGTGAACGTCAAGGATGACGACGTCGGGCGTGGTCTTCTCGATCGCCTCAATGGCGCCCTCGACGTCCTTCCCCTCCCCGACCACCTCGATCCCCTCGCCCAGCGACTGCTTGACGCCGACCCGAATCACATCGTGGTCATCGACGATGACCACCTTGATCGTCTCGCTCACGCGTCCTCCTTTCCGCCGTCCTTGCGGCGTGGCATCGACAGGTGAACCTCGGTGGGGCTCCCCTTCTTCGACGTTACCGTGGCTGTCCCCCCATGACGGGACATCCGACCCACGATTGAATCCCTGATTCCCAGTCTTCCGGCCGGGACCCGCTTGGGGTTGAACCCGGGCCCAGAATCCCGGACGAACACCTCATACTCCTCTTCGGTGAGTTCGGCGTAGACGGAGATGGGGAGCGTCCCATGCCGCGCGGCATTCGAGACCGCCTCCTTGACGGCTGCCACCACCGCCTTGAGCCTCGTATCCGTGGGGGCGTCCCCAACCGAGACGACGTCGATGGCCACGCCGTGCGCATCCTCCACCTCGGCCACGACCTTGGCGAGGGCGTTGGCCACCGACTGAGCCTCGGTGCGGCGATCCTCGTACAGGTACGAGCGGAGGTCGCGCTCCTGGGCCCGGGCAAGCGTCGCGACGGTCTTCGGGTCGTCGGCGTTCTTGCGGATGAGGGTGAGGGTCTGGAGGACCGAATCGTGTAGGTGAGCGGCGATCTCCGCGCGTTCGAACTCACGAACCCTCTCCAGCCGTTCCGTGCTCACCTGCCGAATAAGCCGCATCCACCACGGGGCGAAGAGCAGGGCGACACCGATCAGAATCGTCGGGTACACGACGACCGCCCTCAGCACGGGCTGGTCGGTGAACTCCCACCGGGAGAACCACACCATAGCCGCACTCGCGAGGATCACCCCAACCCCGACGCGTGCCCCATTCTCGCGGGAGAAGATGCCGACGACGAGATCCGGACGCTTGGCCTCGCGGCTCGACGCCGCATCGAGTGGGCTCCACACGAGGGCGAGCCCGGTCAGGAAGGCGACGGCCGGGAAGAACCATGTCCCCATGACGTCCCAGTCGTATCGCTTGGCCGCCACGGCCAGGGCGGCCGAGATGAGCGCCACCCCCACGACGATGCCGGGCCACGACGAAGCCCGGCGCTGGCGTTCCAGCGGCCGCGCGATCCTTTCGACCGAGTGCGTACCCACGCCCACCATCGTCACACACCCAGGACCCGAAAAAGCAGGCCCCTGAGGTGAAATCGGGGTCGTCCGGTATTAAGATCAGGGGCCAAATCAGGGTGGTACCTCATGGCAGAAAGGCGGCCGCTCCCCGACCATGGTTTTAGCAACCTGAAGGAGGCAGTCGTGAGCACGACCCCCAACCAGCCTGAGTACGAGGCCCAGTTCTTCACCAACGTCCGCAGTTGGGGAATCGCCCGAGGCGAGAACGGCGTTCTCGGCGGAGTCGTCGAAGGAGTAGGGAATCGCATCGGCCTGGCCCGCGTTCCGGCCCGGCTCCTCGCCCTCCTTCTCATTCCCCTCACCGCAGGCCTGTTCCTGGCGGCCTACGCTGCGGCTTGGGCGATCCTGCCCGATAGCGACGGGCACATCATCGTCCAAGACTTCGGACGGGGGACCCCGAACGTTCCGGCCCTCATCGGAATCACCATCCTCGGGATCATCGGCTTCAACCTTCCCTTCTGGGGCCATCCCCTCGGATTTGGATGGGTGGGAGTGCTGATCTCGACGATCGTCGGCCTGTGCATCGTCGCGGGCGTCATCGCCCTCATCGCCTGGGGCATCACCAAGGACGAGAATGGACAGTCGAAATTGATTGTCGAATTCCGGGGATCCGAGACCGCCAAGGCCCGGGCCAAAGAAGCCAAGGAGGCGGTCCGCGAAGCTGGCCGGAACGCCAAGGAGGCGGTCCGCGAGGCCGGAAAGGGCGCCAAGGAGGCGGGAAAGAAGCTCGCCGAGGAGGGCAAGTCCGCCGCGAAGAAGGCGAAGACCGCGGCCGCGGAAGTCCGCGATGCCGTCGCCGTCAAAGCGACCGCCGAGTCCGGAACCGAGGATTCCTCCGACACGCCCCCTCCGTCCCCGCCGTCCCCACCGAGGGCTCCCCGGTACCTGAGGCCCTGGGTTCCGGGACCCAGCAAGGCGGTCAGGCTGCTCGCCCTCGGGGCGGCCTTCCTCATCGGGGCGATCGTGTGGGGGCTCAACCGGGAAGACCTGCTCAGCACCACGCCAATCGAAGCCTGGCTCGCGGCGATGATCATCGTGGTGGGACTCGGGATCGTCATCACCGGGGCCACCGGGCGCCGCATCGGGGCCTTCGGATTCTGGGCCACCGTCCTCGTCGTCGGTTGGAGCATCCGCATCATCGTCGGACCCGAGATCGACAAGTGGCTCGACTCTCACGACGTCCTCTGGGACTGGGACGAGGGACCCCGCGTCGTCGCGGTCGACGATGGCGCCGTCAAGTGCCGGAGTTTCGACGATTCCCTCCCGCCATCAACCGCGACGATCGTCGCGGAAGATCACGACACCGTCACCGTCACCGAAGACCACACGACCATCGTCGTGCCGGAGCATTCGTCCATCACCCTCGAAGGGGCCTGGGGGCACTTCGATGCCACCGTCTCCTGGGAACGCCAAGACGGGCGAGACTGGGTCGAGTACGCGACCTGCGAGATCGACGGCGACTCCGCCCGTTTCCGCACCCTGGGGGAGCACGGCGCGGATGTCGACATCATCCTGCGGGTCTGGAACGCCACCATCGTCATAGAGGAGCGCTGACATGAAAACCGACCGGCCAATCGTCTACCGAAACATGTCTGAACGCGTCACGACGGTTCTGTGGGGCCTCGCCGTCATCGCCTTCGGCGCCGGGGTTATCGCCTGGCTCATGGGATTCGATTTCGACCCGGAGTTGGCGGGAATCATCGCGTTCGCCGCTCTCGGACTATGGATCCTCGGGGCCGCTGTCGTGGCGATGGTCACCGACGACGACTGATCACTCCCATTCGATGGTGCCGGGCGGCTTGCTCGTGACGTCGAGCGCCACCCGATTCACCTCCGTGACCTCGTTCGTAATCCTGGTGGAGATCCGGGCGAGGACCTCGTGCGGGACGCGATACCAATCGGCCGTCATGGCGTCCTCGCTCGACACCGGCCGGAGCATGACGGGGTAGCCGTACGTTCGATCGTCGCCCTGGACGCCGACGCTCCTGACGTCGGCGAGAAGCACGACGGGGCACTGCCAGATTTCACGATCCAGATCCGCCGCCGTCAGCTCCTCCCGGACGATGAGATCCGCGGCCCGAAGCACCTCGAGCCGCTCCTCGGTCACCTCCCCGATGATGCGGATGGCCAGGCCCGGCCCAGGGAAGGGGTGGCGCCACACCATAGCCTCGGGTAGCCCAAGCTCGATGCCGACAGCCCGAACCTCGTCCTTGAACAGCGTCCGGAGCGGCTCGATGAGATCGAACTGCAGGTCATCGGGGAGCCCGCCGACGTTGTGATGGCTCTTGATGCTGGCCGCCCCGACCCCACCACCCGACTCGACGACATCGGGGTATACCGTGCCCTGGACGAGGAAGCGGACGTCGCCGACCCCATCGGAGGCGACCTCCCTCGCCGCCTCTTCGAACTCCCTGATGAACTCCCGCCCGATGGCCTTGCGCTTGTCCTCCGGATCGACAAGGCCCTTCAGGGCGTCCAGGAACCTCCTCCTCGCGTCCCGGACGACGAGCCGGACGCCTGTCGCCTCGACGAAGTCTCGCTCGACCTGTTCGGCCTCTCCGGCCCTGAGGAGGCCGTGATCCACGAAGATGCAGGTCAGCCGGTCCCCTATGGCCTTCTGAACCAGGGCCGCGGCCACCGCAGAATCGACGCCCCCACTTAACCCGCAGATCGCTCGCCCGTCGCCGACCCTGTCCCGAATCCTCGTCACCTGCTCGTCGATGACCCCCTCGTTCGTCCAGTCCGGGTCGATCCCCGCCACCCGATAGAGGAAGTTCTCGAGGAGGTCCTGGCCGAGGGGCGTGTGGCGAACTTCGGGATGCCACTGGACTCCGACCATCCGTCTGTCCCGGTCCTCGATTGCCGCGACCGGCGACCCCGCCGTCTTCGCCCCGACGGTGAAGCCCTCCGGGGCCCGATTGACGGTGTCCCCGTGCGACATCCAGACGGTCTGGGTGGCCGGGCTCCCGTCGAGTACCGCCCCGGGGTCGACGATCTCGGCCTCCGTCCGTCCGTACTCCCTCAGGCCCGTCTTCTCCACCGCACCCCCCAGGGCCCGGGCCAGCAGTTGGTGCCCGTAGCAGATGCCGAGGAGGGGAACGCCGGCCTCGAACACCTCTTGATCGACGGTGGGGGCACCCTCCTCGTATACGGATGAGGGGCCCCCCGAGACGATCAGGGCGACCGGGTCGCGGGACAGCATGTCCGCCGCGCTCATCGTGTGAGGGACGATCTCGGAATAGACGTGGGCCT
>CAYTLH010000208.1:0-8536 GCA_964438525.1 uncultured Demequinaceae bacterium
CGGTGACCCAGGTGGGGTCGCCGGAGAAGAGGGCGTCGTACTCGGGGGTGCGGAGGAATCGGACGATCCTGAGCTTGATGACGAAGTCGTCGATGATTTCCTGCGCCTCGGACTCGGTCAGCGTCCCCTCGGTCAGATCTCTCCTTATATATATGTCGAGGAATGTGGAGGTCCGGCCGAGGGACATCGCGGCGCCGTTCTGTTCCTTGACGGCAGCGAGGTAGGCGAAGTACAGCCACTGGACGGCCTCGCGGGCATCGCGGGCAGGCCCGGAGATGTCGAAACCGTAGGACGCGGCCATCTCCTTGAGCTCGCCGAGCGCCCGGACCTGCTCGGAGTTCTCCTCGCGGTCGCGGATGACGTCCTCGATGGAGCGTTCCATGTCCATCTCGATGCGCTCGAGGCGCTTGCCCTCGATGAGGGCGTCGACGCCGTACAGGGAGACGCGGCGGTAGTCGCCGATGATGCGGCCGCGGCCGTACGCGTCGGGGAGGCCGGTGACGATGTGGCTCGAGCGGGCGGCCCTCACGTTCGGGGGGTAGACGTCGAAGACGCCGTCGTTGTGGGTCTTCCGGTGCTCGGTGAAGACCTTCTCGAGTCCGGGGTCGACGGGGTAGCCGTACGTGGAAAGCGCCTTGGCGACCATGCGCCAGCCGCCGTAGGGCATGATCGCCCGCTTGAGGGGGGCGTCCGTCTGCAGTCCGACGATGATCTCGTCGTCCTTGTCTATATAGCCGGGGGCGTGGGAGGTGATGGTCGATGGCGTCTGCCAGTCGACGTCGTACACCCCGCGCTCGTGCTCGACGGGGAACAGGGCGGTTAGTTTGTCCCAGATTCGGGTGGTTCGGGGGGTGGGTCCGGCGAGGAAGGAACCGTCGCCGGTGAAGGGGGTGTAGTTCCGCTGGATGAAGTCGCGGACATCGATCTCGTCCTGCCAGGGGCCGGAGCTGAATCCTCTCCAGGCCTCGCACCCGGGGTTCTGGGCAACGTCGGCAGGATCGGCGGTCACGGTGGTCATCGCCTGTACTCCTTATTTCCGCCCTTGTGGGGCGCGTTATGTGTCGGTCGGACAGTGATTCCACGGTACGTTCCGGGATGCTCGGCTGCGTGGGACCATGGGCCCCGGGACCATCGGCCCTTGTCCCGAGGCCCGGCGCAGCGCCGCCTTATACCGGTCCGATGCCGAACCGCGACGGATATGCAATCCACTCGCCCGACCGCCTGCCCCCGTCCATCGCTACGGTGAAAACCACACCCCAACGTCGGGGCGCTGCACAGGATTGGGGCGGGACCATGGACAGCAGACGAACGCGAACCCGAACGGTCGGGGTCCTAGCCGTGGGTGCGATGGTCGCGGTGACGTCGCCCTCGGCCTGTACGGCTGATGTCGTACCGAAACGGTGCGACTCCGGCACTGATATCAGTGGGTGCTGCCTGCCCCCTCCCCTATGCGGACAGGCGAGCGACTAAGGTTCAGGCGAAGAACCGGCGACGCGTGCCGACGTGCGTGAGGACGTCCACCGAGTCCGAGATCTGGTCGATGGCACCGGGAAGCCGCGGAACCGGGCCGATGCCGTTGTCCCCCTCGCGGGTGCCGAAGCCGTCGACGTAGTCGCGGACCCCCGGAGACCGGATGGCCCGGGTGAGGGCCTGCGTCCACCGGTCTCCGCCGATCGTCCAGATATCCCGATCCCAGAACTCCACCGGCTCGGGGGATACGTGGTCGGCCAACTCCAGGTCATTGGTCGCCCGCCCGAGGGCCCCCAGGACGCTGTTGAGGTCCTGGGCCTGCCGGGCGCCCTTCGACGAGGCCAGCACCGCTTCGCATCCCACGTACACCCGGGAACCGAACTCGGTCTCGCACACGGCCGTCCCGAGCCACTTGTCGTACGGCGCCCACCGACGCTCCACCAGGAAGACGAGCCGCAGGGCGTCCCGCACGAGCCGGGCGGCGATGGCCCGTGCCCCCACCCGGTCGCCGCGCTGAGCCGCGCGTCCGTGCAGCGGCTGGCACTGGGCGATCCTCAGCCAGGCCGCGGCGAGGACCAGGCGCCACACGTCCTCGGTGTACCAGGCGATGGCCTCCCGTCGAGGCCCCAGCAGGCCGTCGTCGTGGAAGACGCTCCCCCCCGTCAACTCGGCGAACACCTGGGTGGGGGTCGAGAGCCAGTGGGCGAGGGTCATCGGGCTCGCCGGATCGAACCCGAGCCGTGAGGTGAAGTAGTCCCCCGCCGTCCACGAGTCGATCGTCTCCATATGAACGTCCTCGGTGGCGATCGCAAGCCGCTGCGTGATGTCGGGGTCGGCCCCGAAGAGCATGACCCGCGCACCGAAGTCATGATCCTCGGACGTGGCGTCGTCGAGGCCGAGCACCTCCGAGCCCTGTCCGATCAGGCCGGCGGCGTGGGGGATGCCCGCAACGAGCGGGGCAACCGTCGAGGCGTAGAAGTCGGCGGAGGCCTCGACCCCCGTCCGACGATCAGGCGTCATGGCCCCAGCCTAGGTCCCGCGTGTCCGGTTCCCAGATGAATGAAGCGACTAGGTCCCTTCACCGGACCTCCGCCAGCGGAGCCCGGCGTCGATGAAGTCGTCGATGTCGCCGTCGAACACCGCCTGGGGATTGCTCGACTCGTGCTCGGTGCGAAGGTCCTTGACCATCTGGTACGGGTGGATGACGTAGGAGCGCATCTGGTCCCCCCACGAGGCCTTGATATCCCCGGCGAGCTCCTTCCGCTGGGCCGCCTCCTCCGCCCGCCGCTGGACGAGCAGCCGCGACTGAAGCACCCGGAGCGCGGCGGCACGGTTCTGGATCTGGGACTTCTCGTCCTGCATGGAGACGACGATGCCCGTGGGGATGTGGGTGAGTCGGACGGCCGAGTCGGTCGTGTTGACGGACTGGCCCCCGGGCCCGGTCGAGCGGAACACATCGACCTTGAGGTCGGATTCGGGAACCTCGATGTGGTCGGTCTGCTCGATCAGGGGGATAACCTCGACGGCCGCGAACCCGGTCTGGCGCCGGCTCTGGTTGTCGAAAGGAGAAATCCGGACGAGCCGATGCGTCCCGGCCTCGACGGACAACCGGCCGTAGGCGTAGGGGGCGTCGACCTCGAAGGTCGCGGACTTGATGCCCGCCTCCTCCGCGTACGACGTGTCCAGCACCTTGACCGCGTATCCGTGGCTCTCGGCCCACCGTAAATACATACGGAGCAGCATCTCGGCGAAATCGGCGGCGTCCACACCCCCGGCCCCGGCCCGGATGGTCACGACCGCGGCCCGCTCGTCCCACTCCCCGGTCATGAGCGTCCGGATCTCCATCGCGGCCAGCCGCTTCCCGATCGCCCCCAGCTCCGCCTCCGCCTCCTTCAATGTCTTCTCGTCCTCCCCCTCGACCCCGAGCTCGACCAACACCTCGAGGTCGTCGATGGCCTGGGCAACCTGGGTGATCTCCTCGAGTTCCCCCTGAGCCTGGGAGAGCGAGCTCGTCACCCGCTGCGCCCGTTCGGGATCGTCCCACAGCCCGGGGTCGCCCGACTCCTCCGTCAGGCGGTCGATGGTCGCGCGAAGCGCGTCGGGATCGAGGGCACCCGAGATGGTCTTCAAGGTCGTCCGGAGCCCGTCGATCTCCGCCGGAAAGTCGATGCCTGCCACGGCCGACAGCCTACGCGGGCGGGAGATTGCGGCGCCATCCGGCCCGAAACAATCCACCGAAAAGCGTCAAAATGGCCCACCCGTCACATCCGTTACGGCCATCGCCCCCCCAATGAGAGGCATCCTCAAGAGGAAACCAGATCGTAACCATTCCGTTATCTCGGAGGGGTTACGACCCCGTGCCGCCTCACTACAGTGAGAGATGCGTCCCGACGACGGGGCGCCATTACCAACACAAAGGGGAATGAAAATATGAAGTGGACACGTACCCGTGCGGCGGGCGCTCTCGCCGTCGGAACCGCGTCAGCTCTCGTTCTCTCTGCCTGTGGAGGTGGGGATGAGGTTTCGCCTACTCCCACCGTTCACGACCCGGTGACGCTCACCGTGGCCTACTGGGGAAACTTCGGTTTCACCGAGGACGCGAAGGGCCCATCGCTTGAGTCCGTCTACGAGGACGCCCACGACTGGGTGACCCTGGAGATGAACTCGACAGAGTACAACGCTGCGCACGACAACCTGACCCAGGCCCTCATTGCGGGCTCGGGTGCGGCCAACGTCGCGGCGATTGACGAGGGGTTCATCACCGGATTCGTTGCTCAGGCTGACGGCTTCGTCAACCTGCTCGACCTCGGTGCCGGACAGTACGAAGCCAACTACCTCCCGTGGAAGTGGGACCAGGCAGCTAACGCTGACGGCTCTGTCGTCATCGGCCTGGGCTCCGACGTCGGTGGTATGGCTATGTGCTACCGGGCGGACCTCTTTGATGCAGCCGGCCTGGACTCTGACCGTGACGCCGTTTCCACGGCTCTCGGTGACAGCTGGGACGACTTCATCGCAGTAGGTGAAGACTATGTCGCCGCGACTGGCAACAAGTTTGTTGACAACGCGACGAACATCCTCAACCCCGCGATGACTCAGCTCGGAACGGGTTACGCCTACTACGACCGCAACAACGAACTCGACATGGCTGCGGCCAAGCCGGCCTTCGACATCGCCCTCGATGTTATCGAGGCTGGTCTCTCAGCCGGTATTGGCGCTTGGTCTCCTGAGTGGAACGCTGGCTTCGCGAACGGTGACTTCTCCGTTCTCGCCTGCCCCGCGTGGATGCTCGGGTACATCGAGGGTCAGATCTCCGCTGACGAGTTCAGTGGGCAGTGGGACATCGCCGACATCCCCGGAGACGGTGGAAACTGGGGCGGTTCGTTCTACACGGTCCCGAAGCAGGGTACTGCTTACGAGCAGGAGTCTGCTTACAAGTTCATCGAGTGGATCATCCAGCCTGAGCAGCAGCTCAAGATTATGGAGGAGACTGGTAACCTGCCTTCGCAGATCAGCATCCTCGAATCTGATGATGTTAGCCAGTTCACGAACGCGTTCTTCAACGATGCGCCTTACGGCGAGATCTTCGCGAAGACCGTTCTGGATATCCCTGCCGCTATCTACTACGCACCGAACAACGGCGCCATCCGTGTCGCCGTTGAAAGCGTCCTGAACGATGTTCAGGCCGGTAACGTGGCGATCGCGGACGCTTGGGACGCTGCCGTCACAGCCGCCGAGGCTGCGGACGTTTAGTCCTACGCGATAGCATCTGGACGGGGGCGGGCCGCAGGGTCTGCCCCCGTTCAGCGCGATTGGGGCTAATATCGTCCCACGAGTGTTTTTGACCCCCGATGGAGGTATCAATGTCCGCCAAGAGTGTGACGGCCAAAAAGGCCGCCACCAAGGATGCTGGCGGCGGCAACCAGAGAACGCAGTCGTCCCTGTGGGCGAGGTTCGACCACTCGGTCGCTCCGTACATCCTGGTGTCGCCGTTCTTCCTTCTCTTCCTCACCTTCGGCATCTTCCCGATCGTCTACAGCGGGCTCATAGCCTTCAAGACGTTCAGAAATGAAACCCCTGTTCACCGCGACAGCACCTCGATCAACGTCATCACCAGGGATCGGTGGATCGGTTTCGAGAACTTCACCAACGTCCTCACCGATGGCTACTTCTGGCAAGCCATGCTCAACACCCTTGGGATCTTCTTGCTGTCCACGATCCCCCAGCTCTTCCTCGCGTTGCTCCTGGCCTCGTTGCTGAACAGAAGGATCCGCGCGACGCTGTTCTTCCGCGTCGGCGTGCTGCTGCCCTACGTCACCCCCGTGGCGGCATCGACCATCGTCTTCGTGACGTTCTTCAGCCGGCAGTACGGCCAAGCCAACTGGTTACTCAGCCTCTTCGGAGTCACACACGAGTACGGTCCGGCCGGGCAGGCGGAAATCGATCCGGGTATCGACTGGCAGAGTTCGACGTGGTCGGCCTGGCTGGCGATATCCATCATGGTGAACTGGAAGTGGACGGCGTATAACGGCCTCCTCTACCTGTCCGCCATGCAGTCGATCCCCAAGGATATTTACGAGGCCGCGGCCCTGGATGGGGCCTCGCCGTGGCGCCAGCTGTGGAGCATCACGGTCCCGATGATCCGCCCCATGGTGATCTTCACCGTCGTGCTGTCGACGATCTTCGGACTCCAGCTCTTCGTCGAACCGGTGCAGTTCGATCAAAACCCGGCGACGGGCAACGGGGGGAACCAACATCAATGGCGAACAGTGGCCCAGTTGATCTGGCACGAGGGATGGCATAACAACAGATTCGGACACTCCGGAGCCATGTCCTGGGTGCTCTTCGTCATCGTCGTGATGATCGCAGGATTCAACGCCTTCCTGGCTAACCGAATCGGAGGGAAGAAATGAGTGCGGTTACCGACAAGCCCGTCGACGAGGTCGAATCCAAAGTCTCAGGCCGGGTCCTGAATAAGGCGTCGTACCTTGGCCGCTCGCCTCAGGACACGCCGGCCGGGTGGCACAACTACACCCTGCTGACGCTCGCCGTCCTGATCAGCGCCTGGCCCATCTACTGGATGGGGATCGTGTCGAGCCGCACGGAGGACGCGATCACCCAGTTCGGGATCCCCAAGCTCACCCCGGGCGACCGGTTCATGTTCAACTTCAACATCGTCATGGGTATCGAGGATCCGCCTCCGGGACAGGGATACCCCTCGTACGATTCGGTGATGTTCTTACGGTCGATGATCAACTCGGTCATCGTAGTCCTCGTGGTGGTCATCGGGCAGTTGTTCTTCTGCTCGCTCGCCGGTTTCGCGTTCGCCAAGTTGAGGTTCGTCGGACGCGACACCATGTTCCTCTTGGTCGTCCTCACCCTGACGATTCCGGCCCAGCTCGGAATCGTGGGCGCCTACCTCATGTGGGACGCGCTAAACGGGATTGGAACATATTTCCCAGTCATTGTGCCAGCGCTGGTCACGGCATTTGGGGTGTTCTATATGCGCCAGTTCATCGAGGACTCCATCCCCGATGAACTGATCGAATCCGCCCGGGTGGATGGCGCCTCCACGTTCCGCATCTACTGGAACATCATCCTGCCGGTCATCCGGCCGGCGATGGGTGTCCTGGGTCTGATTACCATCATCGGAACCTGGAACGAGTATTTCTGGTCCCTGGTGGCCGTGGGGAACTCGAAGGCCCAGACCATCGGTCCGGCGCTTCACAACCTGAGAACGGGGAACACCCCCAAGTACTCCATCATCCTGACGGGGGCGTTCCTCGCGACCTTGCCCCTGATCATCCTCCTGGCCGCCGCGGGCAGACAGATTGTCCGAGGCATCATGGAGGGGGCCGTCAAGACCTGACGGATATGTGTGTGGGCGGGCGGGTCGCATCGCGACCCGCCCGTTCCGTTTCCCCGGGGCGCCGCCCCCGGGCCCCTCGTCGGCCTAGGCGCGTCAGTGCACCCGAGCGGAGGACGTGGCCGTCAGGATGACGTCGCCCAGGGGCAGCCATCCGGATGCGAAAAGCGGGTGGACGATGACCGACACGGTCACGACCACCGTGTGGCCGTCGGGTGACCCCGCCTCGACGATCCGGACCCCGTCCAGGCCGTAGCGGTCTTCGAGGTTGGGAAGGCTGTCGGTCGCGACTCGACGCGCGATCTCAACGGACACCAGGATCGCCGCGTCTCCTGTCGGTCGGGAAACGGAGCCCGCATAGTAGGCACCCACATCCATGGCATCCGCGACGTCGAGGGCGAGCTCATCGACCAGGTGCTGAAGTCGTGTGCGATCGAGATGTACGCCCGTGGCCGCGGCTCCGACGAACACGAGGAGGATGACGAGTATGGCGAAGCCCAGCGAGAGAACCGTCACGTTGCCCCGATCGTCTATTTCACTCCTCATCGGGCCCTCGCAAAATCATCGACCGATGAGGTCGCCTCGGCGGTCACATTGATTCGCAGGGGCAACCAGGACTGGATGAATCCCGGAACCCCGGGTAAGTCCACCTCGATCTCCACCGTGGCGATGATGTCCGATCCGGGAGCGAGGCAGGGGGCGGGGGTACAGGCCAGCGACAGATCTCCGTCTTCCGGACGAAAACCGAAGTCCCCGAGAGCGAAGGCGAGAACGGCCTCCGCCCGATTTTCAGCCTCGGTCATGGCGTGACTCCTCGCCGCGCCATCGTCCAGCGCCGACACCCCGAAGACGATACTTGTCCGGGCGGCCTCTTGGGCGGCCACGTCGGCCGCATAGGCCGCCGCCTGAATCCTGGAAAAGGCGACGATGAGGTAGACCAGGGGCACCAGCAACAGGAGCGACATGCCGATGAACTCGACGACGGCACCTCCCCCATCGCCTCGTCTACCCACGATCGATCTCCTCGACCATGTGGGCCTCCACCTGCATATCCCCGAATCCCCAGAGCCCGACCACCGGAACCGGAGCCGTCATGGTCACCACGACCACGGGCACTCCCCCAACCACCTCTACACTCGCCTCGGCTCCCACCGGATACGTTCCGAAGGACGCTTCGGCGAGATCGAGGGCCCTATCCCGGCC
>CAYTLH010000209.1:0-7831 GCA_964438525.1 uncultured Demequinaceae bacterium
CCACCCTCGCCGTGGTCCTCGCCGAGGGACACGTCCTCATGGAAGACGTCCCCGGGGTGGGGAAGACCACCCTGGCCCGGGCGCTCGCGAAAGCCATCGATTGCACGGTCGGGAGGATCCAGTTCACCCCCGACCTACTCCCGGCCGACGTCACCGGGGTCAGCATCTTCCGGACCGGAGAAAAGGAGTTCGAGTTCCGGCCGGGCCCGATCTTCGCGAACGTCGTCATCGCTGACGAAATCAACCGGGCCTCCCCCAAGACCCAGGCCGCCCTCCTCGAGGCCATGCAAGAGCGGTGCGTCACCGTCGACGGGACAACCCGAACCCTCCCGTCGCCGTTCCTCGTCGTCGCCACCCAGAACCCCGTCGAGATGGAGGGGACCTATCCCCTGCCGGAGGCCCAGAAGGACCGCTTCATGGCCCAGGTCACGGTCGGATACCCCGCGGCGAGGGACGAGATGGAGATGCTCGACTTCCACGACGGATTCGATCCGCTCGCCGACGTCAAGCCGGTCACCGACGGCGCAACCCTCGCCCGCATGATCGGCATCGTCAAGGGAATCTACGCCGCCCCGGCCATCAAGCAGTACATCGTCGATGTCGTGACCACCACCCGGAGCGACCCCGGACTCAGGCTCGGGGCATCCCCCCGGGCCTCCCTCCAACTCCTCGCCGCAGCGAAGTCCCGCGCGGCCATGGCGGCGCGCAACCACGTCCTCCCGGACGACGTCAAGGCCCTCGCCGTCTCGGTCCTCGCCCACAGGATGCTCCTGAGCACGGAGGCGAGGCTAGCCGGACGGACAGCCGACCAGATCATCGCCGAAACGATCCAACGCACCCCCGTGCCGACGGAGGCCCGAGACGCTCCTGCGCCCAGGCAACAGGCCGTACCCGCCCACCGGGGGACCTCCCGTTCATGAGCCTTCCCGCGGCTCGCGACTCGTCCTCCGCGACCGTCATCACCACGCGGGGTGTCGGCATGGCCGTGTCGGGCCTGCTGATCGGCGGGGGCGGGGTGGGGCTAGCCAGCCCCATCATGGTGTACGTCGGGGTCGGCATGGTCTCCGTCGTCGCCATCGGCGCGTTGTGGATGCTCCTCAGCGTCCACACCTTCCTCCTGAGGTTTCCGTACGCCCGCAGGGACGTCACCCCTCGACCCCTAACGGCCGGATCCCCCGGGAAGGTGGTCGTCAGCATCGAATCCGGACACTCCCGGCGCACAGAACGCTCGCCAAAAGACGCCGAATCGACGCGGTATCCGAGGGACCGGGAACTCGGCCACCACCCGGCCCGCCGGTTCACCCGGACGCTCATCGAAAGCCTCGACATCAGGGAGCAGGCGGCCTCCGAACTGACCGGGGGGGCGGGGACGAAGGCCATCGTCGTCCGCACCTCCGAGTCGCTGACCCTCACCTATAGCCTCCAACCCTCGAAGAGGGGCCGATGGCCCCTCGGGCCGGCCCTCGTCCATTCCTCCGACCCCCTCGGCATCCTCCAGGCCGACACCTCCGTCGGCGGGGCGGAGCTCATCCCCGTCTGGCCGGCGACGGTCGACCTCTCCGCCACCGCGGGCGCCCTCATGGGACATGCCGACCGCATCGTCCTCGGAGCTCGGACCCCCTCTCCGGACGACGCCGCACTCCGGGACTACCGCGAGGGAGACGACCTCAGGCGCGTCCACTGGAAGAGCACGGCCAGGAGGGGGACGATGGTCGTCCGTTCCGACGAACGCGCGGGCAGGAGGCCCGCGATCGTCATCATGGACCTTCCCCGCGACGGAGAGGCCATCGAATGGACCATTTCGGCGGCCGCCTCGATCGCGTTGTCGGTCCTCGACAGCGGACACCCCGTGCGACTGCTAGGGGGAAGCATCCACCCGGAGGCACACCACGACGAACGGGGCCACTCGAGCGCCCTCGCCCGGGCCGCACTTCTCAACGACACCGTCGACCTGAAGATCCCGCTCTCGCAAACGGCCGCCGAGCGAGACCTCCTCCGGGCCACCCGCGAGGCGGCCCTCGCCGCACCCTCGGGTGAGGTCATCATCGGGGTCTTCGAACCCCTCGGCAAGGAGGCGCTCGATGTCCTCGTCCCCATCGGGGATTGCGGACGGGCCTGGGCGATCGTCCGCTCGGGAGGCGACGCCTCCCGCATGCAGGCGGTGAACGACACGACCAAGGCCCTGAAACGAGCGGGGTGGAGGGTGACGACGGCTGGCATGGGTTCTGACCTCGAGCACGTGTGGACGACCTTCCTGACGGCCGGGGGGGACATCGAATGAGCGAACTCCTGAGGTTCTCCCGTTCGCCCTGGCTGGCCTCTCCGCTGATCGCGGTGGCCACGTTCGTCTGCCTGTGGTCCCTGACGTCGCTGGTCGTCCTCGGAGACTGGGTGCGGACCTCCGCCCTCGCCCTGGCGATCGTGACGACGGTCGTCCTCCTCTCGAGGCTCGCCTCCAGATCGAAGATCGTCCCGACCCTCCTCGGGGGAATCTCATCCTTCCTCCTATTGGTGGTCATATACGCCAAGGACGACGCGGGAAACGGATTCCTCCTCCCCACCCCCGATGGGGTGACGGCCCTCGTCGACACCTTCCGGGCCGGGTTGGACTATGCCGTGATCGTCGCACCGCCCGGCAAAGTCACCCCCGAACTCGCCTCCCTCCTCACGGCCGTGCTGCTCGGACTCTTCCTCCTCGCGGAACACATCGCCGTGTCCTGGAGGGCGGTGGCGAGCGCCGGTTTCCCCCTTTTCGTCCCCTGGATCCCCGCCATCATCGGAAAGGACCGGGTATCGACCGTCGCCTTGCTGATCGGGCTGACCGCCTGGATCGGGGCCATGACCCTGTCGCGGAAAAACGCCCCCGCCGAGCGCGGCATCTCCCTCGGAACCGCGACCGCCGCGACCTTGGCCTCGCTCGCCCTCCTGGGGTTGGCCGCGCCCGCGGCCCTGGGAGGTCGAGGATGGGGTTCGATCCCCGATATCGACGCCGCGGACATCTTCGACACTCCGACTCGCCTCAGCCTGGACCTCGACCTGAGGAACTCCCTGAACAACGACTCTGAGGCCCCCATCCTTCTGTACGTGTCCTCCGGCCCCCGGCCGAGCGCCTTCCGCCTATACACCCTCACCGACTTCGACGGGGCCAGCTGGGAATACACGGCCCCCGAACCCACGAACCGTTCGGCCTCTCAGGGACTCCTCTGGCCGGAGTCCGTGACCGGATGGAACGACGCCGAACACGTCCGTCTCGACGTCACCGTCTACTCCCTGGTGGTCAACACCCTTCCCATCCCGACGTCTCCCCGAACCATCGACGTCAACGGCAACTGGACCTACCACGCTCCGACCGACACGATCATCGGCGACGACGAGACGACCCGGAACCTCACCTACACGATCGTGATGGACCCGTCATTCCACTCGGCGACGACCCTCCGGGCCGCCGAGGAGATACTCGAATCCGATCCCGATCAGGACGCCACCGATCCTGCGTTCCTCGAGTTTCCACCCGCCGTCGACCTGGGGTCCATCCGGTCCCTCGCCGAGGGTCTGACCGAGGGCGAATCCACACGATACGACCAGGCCCTGGCGATCCAGAACTACCTGAGGAACCCCTCGGTCTTCACGTATACGACCGACGTCGACCTCGCCTCGGGCGATGTCGTCTCCGCCTTCCTCGAATCCAAACGCGGGTACTGCCTCCACTTCGCGACGACGATGGTCGTCATGCTCCGATCGCTGGACATCCCGGCCCGCCTGGGATACGGCTTCCTGGCGGGAGACTACGACAGCGACAGCGAGGGGTACATCGTCCGAGGAAAGAACGCCCACGTCTGGCCTGAGGTGTACTTTCCTTCCCACGGGTGGGTGCGATTCGAACCTACGCCCTCGATCCAATCGGGCTCGCCCCCGAGTTGGGCGGACCCCTACGCCGACACCGTCATCATCCCCGTACCCCGTTCGGTCATCGAGGGCGGCGCCTACCCCGTCGGACCCCTCCCAACCGACCCGGTCGACCCCGGGACCGAACCGCAAGACGCCGACGATGGTCCGCTCCTTCCCGCTTGGGTCATTCGAGTGCTCGGCGTCGTCCTCGCCTTGGGACTGTTCGGGGTGATCGTGCTCGTCCGGCGTCGGGCCGTCGCGACCGAACGGGCCCTCCACGGGCCCGAGGGCGCCTGGCAGCGGCTAGCCGATCGACTCGGGGATCTCGCCTGGCCCGCCTCGGCAACCCCCCTCGAGGCCCGTTCCTGGGTCTTGCGCGGGATCGAGAGGCTCGCGGGACGGCCTCCGGGCCATGGCGGTGAAGACGCGCTCTCCCACCTCAGCGGGGCCGTATCCGATTACCGATACGCCCCTGGGGGCACGGACGTAACCCAACACCAACTCGACTCCTGGGTTTCGGAGGTCATCACCGAAGCCGAGACCGCGGCCGCCGAGGCTACAGATCGCCCCTCTCGCGGCGGCGCTCGAACCGCTCCTCGAGCCGGTTCATGAGGCCCTTTTTTCCTTGAGGGCCCTTCTTTTTCGCCTGAGGACCCGCGACCGGCTTCTTCTGCCCCGCCGAGCCGTCCGATAGCGCCCACAACGCCGACACGACCATGAGGGCAAACCCGAGGATGCCCGTCAGCCACACCTGGGTCATCACACCGGTGAGCACGATCCCCAAACCCACGAGGATGCCGATGCCCGCCAGCACCAGGCGTACGCCCGAGCGGCGACCGCGCCTCATCGCGTTCTTGAGCTTCGGGTCCGTCCCGAGGTCACGCTCAAGCTCGTTGAGGACGCGCTGCTCGTATTCGGACAGCGGCATCCCGGCCTCCTCTATCTCACTCATAAGGATAGTTCCCTTCTAGCCGGACAACCACTTGCCACGGGGCTACCCTTTCGCCGCTAGAGAAAGAGGAGGCCGCCCCGAGGGGCGGCCTCCCACGTCCTACGGCTATGAAAGCGGGTGGACCTTCTCGGCTTGCGGACCCTTGGGGCCCTGCACAACCTCGAACTCCACCCTCTGCTGTTCCGCGAGGGTGCGGTATCCCTCGGCATCGATGGCCGAGTAGTGAACGAAAACATCCTGGCCGCCGCCATCCTGGGCGATGAAACCATAACCCTTTTCGGCGTTGAACCACTTTACTGAGCCCTGAGGCATTACTACCTATCCTTACTTCTGCGTCCCAACCGGGGACTCGGCGGCCCGACCCATCGTCGAACCTCGCTGCCTTGCCGTGTCCCACGTCCTGAACCGGGGTTTCCGGCCAATCGGCGTCGCACACTCACACTGCAACAGGACAAGCATGGCAGAAAAAGCCGGTCACGGCATTCCCTTTCCCCGATCGGCCAGGTATTTCTCGAACTCTGCACCGAGTTCCTCGGCCGTCGGCAGCCTGCCGTCCAGCGGAACGATCCCCTGTCGGGACTCCACAAAGTCGTCGTACTGCCGCTCGAGGGTGTCGACGACTTCCTTGACTTCCTCGGATGCCTCGACCTGCTGGTCGATCTCCTCGGACGCCCGGGCGGCGGCCTCGTCCAGGCCACCCCGACCGCAGTCGAGGTTCGTCAGGTCGGTGAGGATCTCCATGGCCCTTTGGGCGGCTTGGGGATACGTCGAGGGGGATAGGTAGTGCGGCACGTGAACCGCGATCGTGAGCGCATCGATCCCCCAACGACCGAACCGGTATTCCATGAGGTTCGAGGCTCCGGCTGGGATGGTGACCGTACCGAAGAACGACGGGGAGGAGGGGACGATGTCCGAGTTCGACCCGTGAAGGGTGGCGAGCAGGGGCCGGGTGTGGGGGGCCGCCATGGGTATGCCGTGAACCCCGACGACGAGCGTGACTCCGAGCCGCTCCACCACCTCGCGCATCGACCGGATGTACGCCTCCCACCGGACGTCCGGTTCCTGACCGTGAAGGACGAGGAACGCCTGTCCCTCGACGTCCTTCACCAGGTCCACCCGGAGGAACGGCTCGTCGTATTCGGTCCACTCATTCACGCTGAAGACCATCTCCGGTCGGCGGGAACGGTAGTCGAGGAGCCGATCGATGTCGAAGGAGGCCACCGGGATCGGCTCGGACTGATCGATGATGTGCCTGACGAGGATGCCCCCCGCGTGCCCGGCGTCGATAAAGCCCCTGAGAGAATGGACGAGGACGCCGGGGCCTTCCCCTCGAGCCCCCTCCCAGGCCTCCAGGCCATGCGGATCGAAAGTCACCAGATCGTCGCTCACTCACCGATTCTCTCATGGGGCCAGGCGGGATGCCGAGGGGGGACGGGGTGCCACAAGACGGGGGCGTCGCGGGGGCGACGGGTCTAGCGTTTCCTGGGATAATGGGTGGCCATTTCTACCGCCGGTCCCGAAGGATGCGCCATGGACGGGGCTTCAAGCCTCAAGGCCGAACAGGCCGTCGTCGACTCCTTGTATGCCCGCCTGGACGAGCTCAGGGGCGAAATGACCCAGCGCCTGGCCGCCGTTCGCCGCGAAGGTCCATCGGGGTCGCCCCAGAACCGATCCGAACGTGACGCCTTCGCCGCCCTGTACGAGGACCGCATCGCCACCCTCGATGCCGTCGAGGATCGCCTGTGCTTCGGCCGGATCGACGGACCCTCAGAGCGCCACTACATCGGCCGCATCGGCCTGTCCGACCACGACCACGTCCCCCTCCTGACCGATTGGAGGGCGAAAGCCGCCGCCCCCTTCTATTCGGCGACCGCCCAAGACCCGCAAGGGATCGTCAGCCGCCGCCACATCACGACGGTCGGGCGACGGGTCACGGCTATCGAGGACGACGTACTCGATGTCGAGGCTCTCCGCGAGAGCGGCGGCGATGCCCACCTGTCCGGCGAAGGGGCGTTGTTGTCGGCACTGTCGGCCCGTCGGACGGGCCGAATGACGGACATCGTCGCCACGATCCAGGCCGAGCAGGACGACGTGATCCGAGCTCCCCTGACTGGGGCCCTCGTGGTGCAAGGCGGACCCGGCACCGGAAAAACCGCCGTCGCCCTCCATAGGACCGCCTTCCTCCTGTACCACCACCGCGACCGGCTCGAGTCCTCCGGGGTGCTGCTCATCGGCCCATCCAAGCGATTCCTCGGCTACATCGATCACGTCCTACCCTCCCTCGGGGAGACGGGGGCCGTGTCCACGACCCTCATGGGACTGGTCCCCGGGGTCGACACCTCGGCCAGGGAAGTGGATGAGGTCGCGGAGGTCAAGGGCCGGCCCGCGATGGCCCGGGTCATCGCGGCCGCCGTCCGCGAGCGCCAGCGCCTTCCCCAGGGGGACCAGGAGGTTTCCGTCGATGGCCGAATCCTCGTCATCCGACGTTCCGACCTCGCCGAATCCCAAACCCACGCCCGGCGTGGAGGCGCCCCCCACAATGCCGCCCGGGTCGCCTTCGTCAAGGAGATGGTGAGACGCCTGGCCGCCCAATTGGCCGAGGCCCTGGGGGAGGGGATCGACGACCTCGATCGACGCGACCTCGAGCGAGACATCCGGGAGCACCGGGAAGTGAGGATCGCCCTCAACCTCGCCTGGATGCCCCTCACCCCCGAGCAACTCCTACGAGACCTGTTCTCCCAGCCCCACCTTCTCGAGCATGCCGCGGCTCACCTCGGCGAGGACGACCGCGCCCTGCTCAAGCGACGGGCTGGAGCCCCCCTCACCGATGCGGACGTGCCCTTGCTCGATGAGGCGTTTCACCTCCTCGGCGAGTTCCCCGGCGCGCCCACCCGAGCCCCGGGCCCCTCCCGAGACGAGGTCGAATACGCCCGTGGAGTCCTCGAAATCTTCGGGGGCGGCATCGTGACGGCGGATATGCTCGCCGAGCGG